>JACDQO010000241.1 GCA_015657605.1 Limnohabitans sp.
CGAGATCAAGGCCTGGGTGGTTGGGCAAGACGAGCGCGAAGCGGGTCTGCGCGCCATCTTGAATTTTGGCCACACCTTTGGGCACGCCATCGAGGCGGGTTTGGGTTTTGGCGTCTGGCTGCACGGCGAAGCCGTGGGCTGCGGCATGGTCATGGCGGCAGAACTCTCGCAGCGCCTGGGAAAAGTCGATGCTGCTTTTGTGGCGCGTTTGCGGGCCTTGATTTCGCGTGCGGGCTTGCCGGTGCGCGGCCCCATCATTGACGCGGCCGACAACGCGGGCCATTACATCGAACACATGCGCCTCGATAAAAAAGCCATCGGTGGCGACATCCAGTTTGTGGTGATCGACGGCCCCGGCCAAGCCACCGTGTGTGGTGCGCCCGACGCCCTGGTGCGCGAGGTGATCAACGCCTGCTGCGCCTGACCTATGTTGGCCGAGTCACTGGATTTGCCCGTGGGTTCAAGCCTGCCACTGGCCAACTTGTCGGCGTTGGCCTGCGATCCGGCGCACAGCCGGGGCCGGCGCTTTGCTGAGCCGCCTGCGCCCACGCGCAACGCTTTCCAGCGCGACCGTGACCGCATCGTGCACTCCACCGCGTTTCGGCGGCTGGTCTACAAGACGCAGGTGTTCCTGAACCATGAAGGCGATTTGTTCCGCACGCGGCTCACGCACTCGCTTGAAGTCGCGCAGCTGGGCCGCTCGGTTGCACGGGCGCTGGGCTTGAACGAAGACTTGGTCGAAGCCGTGGCGCTGGCGCACGACCTGGGCCACACGCCTTTCGGACACGCGGGACAAGACACGCTGAACGAATGCATGGCCGAGCACGGCGGCTTTGAGCACAACCTGCAAAGCCTGCGCGTGGTCGACCAACTCGAAGAGCGTTATCCCGCGTTTGACGGCCTGAACCTGAGCTTTGAAACCCGCGAGGGTGTGCTGAAACACTGCTCACGTCTGAATGCCGAGCATCTGGAACAGACCGAACCGGGCGGGGTGGGGCGGCGCTTCATCGACCGCACCCAGCCGAGCCTGGAGGCGCAACTGTGCAACCTGGCCGACGCCATTGCCTACAACGCCCACGACATCGACGACGGCGTGCGCTCCGGCTTGATCAGCATGGAACAACTGCTGCAGGTGGAACTCTTTGCGCATTACCACCAGCAGACCTTGGTCGAGCACCCGGGTTTGTCAGAAAAGCCACGCCGCGTTCTGTACGAAACCATCCGCCGCATGCTGAGCGACCAGGTGTACGACGTGATCAACACCACCCGCCAAGCTGTGGCCAGCGCGGGTGTTGGCTCGTTGGAAGAAGCCCGCTTGGCCGGGCCGCTGGTGGCTTTCAGTGCCAGCATGAAGACGCGCAGCGGTGAACTTAAAAAGTTTTTGTTCGCTCAGCTCTACCGTCACCCGCAGGTCATGCACACCACCGGTCAGGCGCAACAGGTGGTGCGCGAGTTGTTCGCCGCTTATGTGGATCAGCCTGTTGAAATGCCGACCGACTTTGCCGCCAATGCCGACCTGCACCGCTCGGTGGCCGA
>JACDQO010000028.1 GCA_015657605.1 Limnohabitans sp.
CAAAGGTCATGGTGCCCAAGGCCTCACAAATTTGATGGTTTCAGCCGTCAGCACAACCAAGTCGGCATCCGAGATGAGCGTGATGCGGTTTTGTTCGGCGTATTCGTTGGCTTTGGCACTGACTTGGCCCAAGGTGATGCACACACAGTTGCGGGCCTCGAGGGCATCGCGGGCCGCCACCAATTCGCGCAAAGACTCCACCCCCAAGGCAGCGGCCTTCCAGCGCTTGGCACTGACCACCGTGAGCACGCCCTTTTTCTCCAACTGCATGTCGGCGGCGCCATTCAGGTGCTTGACGGTGTAGCCCTGGCGGGTGAAGGCGGTCTCGAGCAAGGCTGAAAAGTCGCGCCACCCCATGCTCGAGAGCATGCTCAGGCCTTTTTCAAGCTCTGCGGCACTGGGCAAATTGCGCTGGCGCCACATGGCCATGCAGCCAATGACAAAGAAGGGAAAGCCGCCCAGCATGCCCACGCCGGCATATTCTTTGGGCAACAAGGCCCCTGCTGCCAAAGCAATCACCGCCACCAACACAAAGCTGATCCACCACGGTGAACGCAGCAACACCGCAAACAGGGATTTCTCCGACATCTTGAATTTCACACCGACTCCTGAACCTTGAAAAGCAGGCGCTATTTTCGCTCAGCGTGGCGTGTCGCCAGCCAGTGTGATGCGGTGCATGACCCGCCGAAAACCATGGTAATCGTTGACCGGGTTGTGTTGGGTGCAGCGGTTGTCCCAAACCGCCAACGAATGGGGCTGCCAAACGAAGCGACAAGTGAACTCGGGCTTGACCTGGTGCTGAAACAAAAAGTGGAGCAATGGCGCGCTTTCGGCGTCTGTCATGCCCACGATGCCAGCGGTGTGCGCCACATTGACATACAGTGCCTTGCGGCCGGTTTCGGGGTGCGTGCGCACCAAGGGGTGGTGGGCCAAATGCGCTTGGGGCGCACTGTCCTTGCCATCCGATTTGATGCGGTCTTCTCGGGTTTTGGAGACATCGGCTTTGGCCGAGCTGCTGATGCCCACCAGCCCATCGAGCAAGCGCTGCATGGTGTCCGACAAGGCCTCCCAGGCCAAGTACTGGTTGGCAAACAGCGTGTCACCGCCATATGGCGGAATCTCTTTGGCCAGGAGCATCGAGCCCATGGGAGGTTGTGGCAAATAGGTGGTGTCGGAGTGCCAGATACCCCCAAAGTTGACTTTTTCGTGCTCGAGTTTTTTGACCTCGATGACGCACGGGAAACCCTCTAGGCCTTTGACAAAGGGGTACTCGATCGGTTGGCCCAGCGTTTGTGCAAACGTCATGAATTGCTGGGGGGAGAGGTCTTGGTCGCGGAAGAAAATGACCTGGTTTTGCAACAAGGCACCGCGGATCTCGCGTTGCTGCTCACCACTCAACGTTTGGGTCAAATCGACCCCGTGCAGCTCGGCGCCCAGGGCACCTGCAATTCGGCGAATCATCATGTTTTTCATTGTGTCACAGGCCTCAGGCTGTGCTGCCCCTCGCGTTGTCTAGCGTGAGACAAGCGGGGCCGGTGCCTTGTGTCATTCTGAGGCACTTTTTCATTGGAGCAGAAATGATCACACGCGGTTTAAAAATCATGGCCCTGTCTTTGGGTCTGTGTCTGACGCAGGGCGCGGTGCTGGCCCAAGAATTCTTGTCACGCCCTGTGCGCATCGTGGTGCCACAAACGCCGGGCGGCGCATCCGACGCGCTGGCGCGCATCATGGCGCAAAGGCTCAGCGAAAAGTGGGGCCAGTCGGTGGTGGTCGAAAACCGCGCGGGCGCAGGTGGCAACGTGGGCATGGAGCATGTGGCCCTGGCCGCTGCAGACGGCCACACCTTGCTGATGAGTTACGCGGGTTCACACGCCATCAACGCCGCCTTGTACAAAAAACTGCCCTTTGACCCGGAAAAAGATTTTGAGCCTGTGGCCACGCTGGCCACTTTGCCTTTTGTCTTGGTGGTGCGGCCCGACTCGCCTGTCAAAAGCATCAAGGACCTGGTCGAGCAAGGCACCCGTGCGCCTTTGACTTTTGGTTCGGCGGGCAATGGCTCGGTCAACCACTTGCTGGGCGTCATGTTCAATGCCGCTGCCAAAACCAAACTCGAGCACATCCCCTACCGGGGCGCAGCCCCCGCCATGCAAGACCTGATGGGCGGTCAGATCAACATGGTCTTCACCAGCCTGCCCTCGGTCTCGGGCGCCATCAAGGCCGGCACACTGCGCCCGGTGGCGGTGACCAGCGCGGTGCGCTCGGGCAACTTCCCCCAAATCCCCAGCATTGCTGAGTCGGGCTTCAAAGAATTCGACGTATCGCCATGGTTCGGCCTGTTTGCGCCCGCCAAAACACCTGCCGCCGTGGTTCGCCGCATCAACCAAGATGTGAGAGACATCCTGCAAAACAAAGACGTGATCGAGCGCTTCAACGCGCAAGGGGCCGATGTGCTGATCACCCAACCGGCCGAGTTTGCCAACATGCTCAAACGCGACTTGGCCAAGTGGGCCGTGGTGGTGAAAGAATCGGGCGCACAAATTGACTAACCCCCCCAAAACCACCGACCTGTGCGATGCACGCGACGACGTGCAAGCCTGTGCGCTGCTGTTTCAAACTTTTGGTCTGCGTCGGTTCTTTACAGGACCGATGCGCACTTTGCGCTGCTTTGAAGACATTGGCCTGATGCGCGACACCGTGAGCCAGCCTGGGCACGGTCATGTGCTGGTGATCGATGGTGGCGGCTCGATCGCTCGCGCCTTGTTTGGCGACGTGATGGCAGAACTCGCTTCGCGCAATGGCTGGGCGGGCTTGGTCATCCACGGTGTGGTGCGCGATGCCAACGAGCTGAACGCGATCGACATCGGCGTCAAAGCTTTGGGCACCAGCCCTAAGCGCGGCAGCGCACGGTGCGGGTGA
>JACDQO010000242.1 GCA_015657605.1 Limnohabitans sp.
CAAGCTGTCATAAGGCAGCTTGGGATACAGCGAAGGGTTGACGGAAAAAGACGAGGCATCCAGCATCAAGGTGTAGCCATCCGGGTTGGCCTTGGCAACAGCTGCTGCGCCAATTTGCCCGCTTGCGCCAGCCCTGTTTTCAATGACGACCGTTTGGCCCAGTGCTTCGCCCATTTTGGGTGCAATCAGTCTGGCCATGGCATCTGCGCCACCGCCTGGTGGGTAAGTCACCACCAAAGTGATCGGTTTGGTGGGGTACGCCGTTTGTGCAAAAGCAGATGTCGCCGCCCCGCACAGTGCAGATGTGACGAGCGCAATCCAGCCGATGGATTGGAGTCGGGAAGAACCATTCATGACATATCTCCTAGAAAGTTTTTATTGCACCTGTGCGGTGTACTTGAAAGAAAAAGCGTCACCACGGGTGGTGCGCAGTTCGACGCAGCGGCCTGCCATATCAAAAGCCTGACGCTCAACCAGAACGCAGGGGTGTGATGCAGCAAGTTTGAGACGCTTGGCTTGTCTGGCATTGAGTTGTGAAAAGCTCAGACTGTCTTGTGTTTTTTGAATCACAACCCCGCAGCGTTGCTGGTACATGGGATACAGCAAGTCGTCCCAGGCATCGGTGTCGGAGTCGGCCAAAGCGCCAAAGAGTGGCAGTGGCAAAACGATGGTTTCAAGCAAGCAGGGTTCGGCCTCCAGGCTTCGAAGGCGTTCAATTTGAAGAACTTGAGCGCCCTTCGCCATACCAAAGGCCTGAATTTCTTGCGTGCTGGCACTGCGCAAACGACTGCCCAAAATATGGGAATGAGGCGTCATGCTGGCCGCATCGTCGGTGCCGCGAAATCTGAAAAATCGCATCATGGAGGCGCCATCAACACCCTTGGTCACAAAGGTGCCTTTGCCGTGTCGGCGTTGCAACACACCATCTTGAACCAGCAGCGACAAAGCCTGCCGAATCGTGCCCAGTGCCACGCCATAGCTTTGCGCCAAAGCCGATTCGGCAGGGATGACCTCACCCGGAACCCATTCACCTTGCAGGATTCGATCGCGCAAGGCAGATGCCAAATTGCCGTATCGACTTTGGCCGAGCAAATGGTTTTTTAAGACTGTTGTCATGCATTGATTCTAGACATCTAGAGGACTAGAATGTACAGCATGGATTTAAGCATGTCAAAAAATTGGATCGATACCCATTTCCATGTTTTCAACGCGGGGGTTGCCGTTGAAGGCGCCCGGTACGTGCCGCAATACAGCGCGCGGCTGTCCGATTGGTTGCGGCTCGCCGGACATGTGGGGGTAACCCGCGGTGTTTGGGTGCAACCGAGCTTTTTGGGCACAGACAACAGTCTGATGATCGACGCCCTGGAGTCTCACCCGGACAAGCTGCGCGGTATCGCCGTGGTCAGCCCAGACGTGAGCATCGAAACCCTGAAAGCCCTGCATCAATCTGGCGTGCGGGGCATCCGCTTGAATTTGTCGGGTGTCTCCCATGAAATCCCAGAATGGACACTGTCCAACAACATTTGGGAAGCCATCCACACACTGGGTTGGCATCTTGAGATCCACACCGATCAGGGAAAACTGCCCCAAGTGTTGCGCCAAATACCCTCTGACACACCCCTGGTGGTGGACCACATGGCCAAACCTTTGGAAGCCTCCACCTCTGACCCCACCTTGATCGCATTAATGAAGTACGCAAGCCTTGCACCGGTCTGCGTGAAGTTGAGTGGCGCTTACCGATTAGGAGGCGTGAATCCAGAAGCTTTGACTTCTCTTTTGTTGAGCGAACTGGGCCCCAGCGCATTGCTGTGGGGAAGCGACTGGCCCTGTACCAACCATGAGCAGTTTGCGAATTTTGAAGCACTCATCGCCGAAGCCCATGAGTGGATAGGCGCTGAATCCTTTGAGCAGGTCATGGTCCACAACCCAACTCAACTCTATTGGGGTCTTGGTCAATAACCGCTTCATCGGCAGCCACCGCCGTGATCTCCCTGATGCCAAGTCCATTCAAAATTTGTATGATGACCTGATCAATTCAAATCAGGAAACAGATCTCATGCACCGCAGAACTTGGACCACGGCCGCTGCCGTTTGGCTGGCCGTCACGCCCTTTTTGGCCTCCACCGCATCGGCTCAGGCCTGGCCCACACGGCCCATCAAGCTGGTGGTGCCCTTCCCACCGGGTGGTTTGATTGACAACATGGCCCGCTTGGTGGCACCCAAACTGGCGCTGGAGCTGGGCCACCCCATCGTGATTGACAACAAACCGGGTGCCGGTGGCAACTTGGGCGCGGCCGAGGCGGCGCGTGCAGCGGCCGATGGCTACACCTTGCTGATGGCTTCGCCACCACTGACGATCAGCCCCGCGCTGTACAGCAAACTGCCTTACAAGCCCGAGCAAATTGCCCCGGTGGCCTTGCTGGGCCGCGTGCCCAATGTGCTGGTGGTCAACCCGGCTGCAGGCATCAACACCTTGGCCGAACTCACCGCGCTGGCCAAGTCCAAGCCCGGTCAACTCAATTACGCGTCCAACGGTCAGGGCACCTCGCTGCACCTGAGCGCCGAGCTGTACAAAAGCCAGTCGGGCGCATTCGTCACCCACATCCCCTACCGGGGCGCGGCAGCGGGCCTGACGGGCCTCATGGCGGGCGAAGTGAACATGATGTTTGACAACCTGCCTTCGGCGCTGGGCCTGATCAACGGCGGCAAGCTCAAAGCCCTGGCCGTGACCACGCCCCAACGCAGCAGCGCTTTGCCCAATGTGCCCACCATGGAAGAAGCGGGTATGAAGGGCTATCAGGTGTTTGCCTGGTTTGGTGTGGCAGCGCCAGCGGGCCTGCCCGCGCCCGTGCAACAAAAACTCGAACAAGCCCTGGAGCGTGTGGCCAGCCAAGCCGACGTGAAGGCGGCCATGCTCAAAGCCGGTGCCGAGCCCGCCTGGGCCAATGCCCAAGGCTTGGGCAACTTCATGCAGGCAGACGCAGCGCAATGGAAAAAAGTGGCCGCTTTTGCAGATCACTTGATTGACTACCGCGATGGGCGTAGGTTAAGTTTCAGAAATTGACACTGGAGAGATGAAATGACAACTGTGGGTTTGATCGGTTTGGGGGCCATGGGCTCGGGCATGGCTGCTTCGTTGCGCCGCGCCGGGCACAGCGTGCAGGTGTTTGATGTGCGCCGCGAGGTGGCAGAAGCTTTCACCCATGCGGGTGGCACAGCGCATGACACGTTGGCATCGTTGGGCGCAGCGTGTGATGTGGTCGTGTCGGTGGTGGTCAATGCCGCGCAGACCGAAGCCGTGCTGTTTGGCGATGGCACCACCCCCGGTTGTGCGGCCAGCATGAAGCCCGGCAGCGTGTTCGTGATGTGCTCCACCGTGGACCCGAACTGGTCGGTGGCTTTGGAAGCGCGCCTCGAAGCCATGGGCCTGCGTTATGTGGACGCGCCCATCTCGGGCGGCGCGGCCAAAGCGGCCAGTGGCCAGATGACCATGATGACCGCGGGCAAGCCCGAGGCCTATGCCGTGGCCGAGCCGTTTTTGAATGCCATGGCAGCCAAGGTCTACAAGCTGGGCGACAGCGCAGGCGCGGGCAGCAAGGTCAAGATCATCAACCAGCTGCTGGCGGGCGTGCACATTGCCGCTGCGGCCGAAGCGATGGCGCTGGGCCTGCGCGAAGGCGTGGACGCTGCGGCCTTGTACGAGGTGATCACCAACAGCGCGGGCAACAGCTGGATGTTTGAAAACCGCATGGCCCATGTGCTGGCGGCCGATTACACGCCGCTGTCGGCCGTGGACATTTTTGTGAAGGATTTGGGCATCGTGCTGGACATGGCGCGGGCCAGCAAGTTCCCCCTGCCACTGTCCAGCACCGCGCACCAGATGTTCATGCAGGCCAGCACAGCGGGCTTCGCCAAAGAAGACGACAGCGCCGTGATCAAGATTTTCCCGGGCATTGAGTTGCCGAAAGGCAAGGCATGAGCGCGTTGAAACTGGGTTGCATTGCGGACGACTTCACCGGTGCCACGGACCTCGCCAACAACCTGGTGCGCTCGGGCATGCGGGTGGTGCAGACCATTGGCGTGCCTTCAGCACCGCTGGCCGCTGACGTGGACGCGGTGGTGGTGGCGCTCAAGTCGCGCACCATCCCCGCCGCCGAGGCGATTGCGCAATCGCTCGAAGCCTTGAAGTGGCTGCAAGCGCAAGGGGCGCAGCAGATCTATTTCAAATACTGCTCGACTTTTGACAGCACGCCCGAAGGCAACATTGGCCCGGTGACCGAGGCGCTGATGGACGCGCTGGGCACCGACTTCACCATCGCCACGCCCGCTTTTCCAGACAACGGCCGCACCGTGTTCAAGGGTTATTTGTTCGCGGGCAATGTATTGCTCAACGAGTCGGGCATGCAAAACCACCCGCTCACGCCCATGACCGACGCGAACTTGGTGCGCGTGATGCAAGCGCAAACGAAGCGCAAGGTGGGCCTGATCGATTACAAAACCGTAGCCCTTGGCGAAGCCGCCATTCGCGAACGCATCGCCGCGCTGCGTGCCGAAGGCGTGGGCGTGGCCGTGGTGGACGCGACCAGCAACGATGACCTGCACCTGCTCGGGCCTGCTTTGAAAGGCATGCCGCTGGTCACTGCGGGCTCGGGCGTGGCCATTGGCCTGCCCGCCAACTTTGGCCTCAAGCCTTCTGTGCAAGCCAGCCAATTGCCTGCTGCGTCAGGCCTGCAAGCGGTGGTGTCGGGCAGTTGCTCGGTGGCCACCAACGCGCAAGTCGCGCACTTCAAAGCCACGGGGCGGCCCGCCATGGCCATCGCCCCTGCCAACTTGATGCATGGCCAAAGCGATGCGGTGGTGCAGCAGGTGCTGGCCTG
>JACDQO010000243.1 GCA_015657605.1 Limnohabitans sp.
TTGACAACCCCATCGAGCTGCCCTGCCCTGACACCAGCCAGCTTCAAAGTGCCCAACTTGGGGAAGGACACTTCACCCTGGCGGTCTACGTTGACAGTGGCCTCGGTGTTGGTGGAGCCCCACACCCGGATTTGCAATTGGTCGCCCGTGCCCACCACATAGTCGGCACTCACAGGCGCACGGTTGAGGTGGTTGTTGGCGTTGTTCAGGTTTTCAAAGAAATCGCTGCCGTACAGACTGACGTTTTGACCCGTTGTTTCGAGCAGGTACTTCTGGAAAGCGTTGGGTGGAAGGGGTGCTTTCTTTGGCTTCTTGTCATCTGCCTTGGCGGGTTCCTGGTCCTCTTCAGGCTGTGAATTGCCAATCGGAATGGCCAACAAGCCGGAGATGCCCGCAGGCCCTCCGAGGCCCGAAATACCGGACACTCCTCCCATGCCTCCTGCACCACGCAGTCCGGCCAAATCGGCAGCCGTGAGGCCTTGAGCGGACATCCCTCCAAGAGACAGGCCTTGGGCCATCGCACCTGTTGCCGTCACGCCCGTTAGAGCGGCAGCGAGGGACCATGCACAGAAAAGTCTGACCCAACGAACAGCACGGGGGATATGTTGAAAGCAAGAGCTCATGGCGTCCGTTACAAAAAGGCGGCAATCAGCCGCCACATGGCGACTGATCTGACAAAAGACATGATTTTAGAAGAAATGTCGAGGGGCAAGCGACATGTTCATCACGGCACATACAAGCGGTTGAACGCTTCTTTCATTCGCCAGCTGTTGGCTTGGTGGTATTGGCTGGTGTTGCGGTCTCGGTTGAGGGTGGTGGCCAGGGGCTCGCCCACGTTCAACACCGTGCCAAAGCCACCGGTCAGGCGGTTGTCACGCTCCATGATCTTGGTCTCAAGGGCGTATGACCATTGGGGTGTGCCACGCAAGCCAAAGTGTGTGAAGCCCCTGTTTTGGCGCGGCGTGAGTGGGATGCTCAACATTAAACCTGCAAAGGCCACCTGGGGAGAGGTTTCCGACATGCGGGTGCGGCGCATATAAGCCGTGAGCGTGGTGTCTCCATGCCAAAAGCGCTGGCTGATCATGTATCCCGTGTCACCACCGAAGAACTTGCCGTAGGTCAGCTCTGTGGTCAGGCTGTGCGCATCGTTCCAGGCATAGCGGTAATTGGCCAGGGTGTAGTCGCGCTCTTGTGCGCCGCCGGGCAATGTACGCTTGAACTGGCCCGTGGTCACACCAGCCCTGTGCTGCCCTTGGCTCGACTGGGTGATGGTTTCGAGCTGTGCACCATCCCACTGGGTGGCCGTGGTGCCCACGCTCAATCTGGCCTGCGTGTTGGCAGGCTGGATGTTGACCATCTGGTGCAGCATGCGCCGTGTGGTGGCGGACTGGATGCGCGACGGGAATAAAACACCGCCCTGCTCGAAATTTCGCGTACCTGTTCCGAGACTCTCCAAGCGGTTCAAGTCCAGTGTGGCACCCTTCCACAGGGGCACGACCAGGTTGACGTTGGCGCCCAGGTCCATGTCAAATGAGCCGTATTCAGTGCCCACGGTGGATGCCACCACGGGGCTGACTTGCAATTCGGGCCTGAATGTCCAGGAATCGCTGTCTTGCCAAGTGACGGCGGCAGACTCTTGCGGGCTGGCGGCTTGGTTGAACGAAGTGATCTTCAAATCGGCGCACACCGCACCCCCACCCAACCACGCTTTGAGGCAAGCACTGCGTCCGGCCACTTGGAGTTGGGCCAGACCGCGGGTGGTGAGGACCAGCTCAAAGGCTTCGTCGCTTGCCCCCAAAGCCGATGCCACTGCGCCCAGTGCCACGCCCGCAGCGTCGGCCATGTTCCAGGCATAGGCGGTGTTTTCAACCTGGATCACGGTGGTGCCATTGGCTTTTTGGCCAATGCGGGGTTTGACAAATCCGTTTTTGCAAGGCATCTCGCAACTGGGTTGGGGCAATTGCCTGAACGGCTCGCTGGACAGGTTCGACCTCAGCTGACTGAAGCTGGGTTCGCCGTACGGTGTCGATCGGCAGGGTCAAGCCCAAGCCGATCCAAGAATTTTGTGTGTTGTTGGGACCAGCGAGTTTTTGGTTCAGGCTCAGCAAGACCCTGGCGTTGGAATGCGGCACGGCTGCCGTCAGGCCCATGTGGGCGGTGGTGGTGTCGCCCGCACGCTGCAGGCTGAGCTCTGACCACGGCGCCGGCCGCCAAGATAAAGCACCCATGGCCCCTTGCAAATAGGCCCGCTCTGACGTTGCTTGAGCAGCGCCCAAACGCAGCTCCAGGTTAGGACCGATGTCTTTGGAGGCCACCGCGTAATAAGACCTGAAGTAAGTGGCTGCTCCGCCCAAGTCGGTCGCACCCAAGGCCACATTGATCTTTTGTTCGCGCAACCAATCTATCTGTGGCGCCCATTTGAACGAGGCCGAAAAGTCTCGGATGGTGTTGCTTGGACACGCGCCAGCCAAAAACATGTTGCATTTGGCATCGTTGGTGGCCAAGCGGCCCACCAACTCCCAACCTGGCGTCAGCCCAAAACCTAGTTGAGTGCTGCGCCCAGTTGTGTTTCCGGCTCCCGGAACATTGGTGTCTGTGCTGACTGTGGCGGTGCCAGCATTTAGCACTGTTGCCGAAGGCACCAGTCCAAGACCGCTGTATCCGTTGGGGGATAGGAACTGGCTGTGTGCTGTGTGCGATGCAAACACGCAAATGGCGAGAAATATCAACGACTTGTTTTGCATGCTGAGATTGTAGTTTTTTCAAATCAAAA
>JACDQO010000244.1 GCA_015657605.1 Limnohabitans sp.
CTTGCCCAGCATGGCCTTGGCTTCGTGGCCGACGGCTTGCAAAGTCTTTTTGCCCTGGGGGCCGCCTTCGTGGCGAATGGCCACCACCGAAGGCTCGTCGAGCACAATGCCTTTGTCGCGCACAAAAATCAGGGTGTTGGCAGTGCCCAGGTCAATGGCCAGGTCGCTGGAGAAATAACGGCGGAAAGAGGAAAACATTCAGGGTCCTTTGACGCGTCACCCTCAGGCCTGCGGTTGGCTTTTGGGGGGTGAGCGCGGCGTTCAAATCAGGGGTGTGGTCAGTGCGGGCTCTAGGACTGCAGGGCGAGCGGCACCAAACACAGGATAATACCCGATCCCCCGGCAAAACAGGGCTGACAGAGCCCTGCCAGTGCCGGAAAACACGACCACTTACAACTGTTTGCACACCATGTCCCTGACCTCGCAGGATATTGCCCGGATTGCCAACCTTGCCCGGTTGGAACTGCAACCCGAAGAAAGTGAGCGCATGCTCACGCAAATCAATGGCTTTTTCGGCATCGTCCAGGCCATGCAGGCGGTGGACACCACCGGCATCACCCCCATGGCCCACCCTGTGGCGGCCATCCAAGACATCACGCTGCGCCTGCGCCCCGATGTGGCGAGCGAGCCCAACCAACGCGATTTGAACCAGCAAAGCGCCCCCGCCGTCGAGCGCGGCCTGTTCCTGGTCCCCAAAGTCATCGAGTAAGCCATGAGCGATCTGCACAACCTCAGCGTGAAAGCGCTGGCCACCCTTTTGCAAACCAAAGAGGTCAGCGCCGTCGAAGTGGCAACACGCTTTCTGGCCCGCATGGGCGGCAACCCGCACAACGCCTTTTTGGACATCGACAGCGAAGTGACGCTGGCCCAAGCCCGCGCCTCCGACGCCAAACTGGCGGGCGGTACCGCTGGTCCGCTGGAAGGCGTGCCCGTGGCGCACAAAGACGTGTTCGTGACCCGCGATTTCGCCACCACCGCAGGCTCCAAAATCCTGAGCGGCTACCGCTCGCCCTTTGACGCTACCGTGGTGCAGCGCCTGCGCACGGCGGGCATGGTCAGCTTGGGCAAGCTCAATTGCGACGAATTCGCCATGGGCTCGGCCAACGAAAACTCGGCCTACGGCCCGGTGCAAAACCCCTGGGATACGGCCCGCGTGCCCGGTGGTTCGTCAGGCGGCAGCGCCGCCGCTGTGGCCGCAGGCCTGGCGCCTGCCGCCACCGGCACCGACACCGGCGATCGATCCGCCAGCCCGCCAGTTTTTGCGGCATCACCGGCATCAAGCCCACCTATGGCCGCGCATCGCGTTACGGGATGATCGCCTACGCCTCCAGCCTCGACCAGGCCGGCCCTATGGCCCGCAGCGCCGAAGACTGCGCTCTGTTGCTCAGCGCCATGTGCGGCGCAGATTTGGACCGTGACTCGACGTCGCTCGACATGCCCAGCGAAGACTTTGCGGCATCGCTGAACAACTCGCTTGAAGGCCTGCGCATTGGCATTCCCAAAGAGTTTTTTGGCGAAGGCTTGGCCCCCCGATGTGCGTGCCGCCGTGGACAGCGCTTTGCGCGAATACGAAAAGCTCGGCGCCAAGCTGGTGCCCATCAGCCTGCCGCGCACCGAGTTGTCGATTCCGGTTTACTACATCATTGCCCCGGCCGAAGCCAGCTCCAA
>JACDQO010000029.1 GCA_015657605.1 Limnohabitans sp.
AAAATGCCCCGCATCGGGCATCAGCATGGGCTCGGGGCAGCCCTTGATTTGGCTTTGCAATTGGCGCATCACCGACTCGCCCAGCACCGGGTCGTTGCTGGCCAATGGCCCATGAAACGTCTGGAGCCCTGCCAGCTCGTCGCGCCAAAAGTCACGCGCTTGCCGCGAAATAGCCGCCCCCGGAGAATCGGCGAACTCCGGCACCATGGGCGGAAAGGCCCGCAGCGCGGCGCGATAACCTTTGTCTGGAAACGGTGCGTTGTAGGCCGCCGTCTCGGCAGGCGTCATCTGGCGGTTGCCCCGCGCAAACAATTTGCCCACGTCGAAAAGGGGCTGGCTTTGGCACCAAGCGCGCCAAGCCAGAAAACCCTCGCTCAGAGGCGCTTCACCCGTGGCCAAGGTGGTGTTCATGACCAGCAGGCCTTTGTAACGCTCGGGTGCGACCATGGGCAAAGTCAGCCCCAAGATGCCACCCCAGTCCTGTACCACCAGCACCACGCGTTGCAGATCGAGTCGCTCGATCAAATCCAGCAAAGACTGGCGATGGGTTGCAAACTGGTGAAAGCTGTCCTTTTTGGGCTTATCGCTCTTGCCAAAGCCAATCAAGTCTGGGGCCACCACGCGGTGCCCCGCTGCCAACCAAACCGGGATCATCTTGCGGTACAGGTAGCTCCAAGCCGGGTTGCCGTGCAGGCACAGCCAAGTCAAAGGCGCGTTCGCATCGCCCTCGGCTTCGCTTTCGTCCAAGTAGTGCATGCGCAGCCCGTCGATGCTGGGCAAATCGTTCAGATATTGCGGCGGCCACGGGTAATCGGGCAAATCGGCAAATGCCTCATCGGGCGTGCGCAAGGCGTCTTCTCTGAGGGGATGCAGGTTCATTCTCTTGGGCCTGAAAAAGTCTTTGAGCAATTGGCCGCATTCATCGGCCAACACACCGCCCGTGACCTGGGTTTGGTGGTTAAGTTGCGCATGGTCAAACAAGTTGAGCACCGAACCCGCCACCCCGGTGCGCGGGTCGGTTGCGCCAAACACCACACGGTCCACCCGCGCATGCAGCATGGCCCCGCTGCACATGGCGCATGGCTCCAGCGTCACATACAGCGTGCAGCCTTCGAGCCGGTAATTGCCAAGCACCCGAGCCGCTTCGCGCAGTGCCACTACCTCGGCGTGGGCTGTGGGGTCATGGCTGGCAATCGGGGCGTTGCGGCCCGTGGCGATCACCTGGCCGTCTTTCACAACCACCGCGCCCACCGGCACCTCACCCGCTGCGGCGGCTTGGCGAGCTTGCTCCAAGGCCAGGCCCATCCAGTGGGTGTCTTGAGATGGTGTGCCCACAGTCAAGCCTCCAAGTCCAAACAATTCATCCACTTTGCCAGGACTTGCTCATAAGCACCTCGATGAAAACACGCACCGCGCCTGGCGACAGCATCTTGAGAATCATCGTTGGACATGGTATGAAGCATTGAAAGAATGTACCAAAACAAAGGCACCCGAAGGTGCCCTGTCTGTCACTCCCACTCGATCGTCGCCGGTGGTTTGGAACTCACGTCGTATGTCACCCGGTTGATGCCACGTACCTCGTTGATGATGCGGCCCGACACTTTCTTGAGCAGCGCATAAGGTCAATTCGGCCAGTCGGCGGTCATGAAGTCGCTGGGTTTGCACAGCACGCAATGCCACCACGTAGTCGAAGGTGCGGCCGTC
>JACDQO010000245.1 GCA_015657605.1 Limnohabitans sp.
CGTCCCGCCAACCACGCCACCCCCAGCCACTTGGCCCAAGCGGCCAAAGACATTGCCAAGGGCAAAGCCTTCCAGTGCGAGGTGTTGGGCCCCAAGAAGTGGCCAAGTTGGGCATGGGGGCGTTCATGGCCGTGGCCCAGGGGTCTGCCGAGCCTTTGCGTTTCATTGTCATGCGATACAAGGGTGCTGCGGCCGCCCAAGCCCCCGTGGTTTTGGTGGGCAAGGGCATCACTTTTGACACGGGCGGTATCTCCATCAAACCCGCGCCAGAGATGGATGAGATGAAGTACGACATGGGCGGCGCGGCCAGCGTGCTCGGCGTTTTCAAGGCCTTGTCGCATTTGAAGCCGGCCATCAACGTGGTGGGCCTGATTCCAGCCACCGAAAACATGCCCGATGGCCTCGCGGTCAAACCCGGTGACGTGGTCACCAGCATGAGCGGGCAGACCATTGAGATTTTGAACACCGATGCCGAAGGCCGTTTGGTGCTGTGCGACGCACTGACCTATGCTGAGCGCTTCAAACCTCAAGCGGTGATCGACATTGCCACCCTCACGGGTGCTTGTGTGATCGCACTGGGTGCGGTCCGAACAGGGTTGTTTTCGAGTGACGACGCATTGGCGCAGCAATTGCACCAAGCCGGCGAGTCCTCGGGTGATTCTTGTTGGCGCATGCCTTTGGACGATGAGTACGCCGAGGGCCTCAAGTCGCGTTTTGCTGACGTCGCCAACGTGGCAGGCCGTGCAGCCGGGTCCGTCACCGCGGCCAAGTTTTTGCAGCGCTTTGCTCAAAACTTCTCTTGGGCGCACTTGGACATCGCCGGCACCGCTTGGCGCAGCGGTGCCGCCAAAGGTGCGACGGGTCGGCCGGTGGGCTTGTTGTTGCAATACCTGACCCAGCTTGCGGCATCCTCGCAGCCTCCAGTCGCGACCAAATCCAAACGCGCTGTAACCGGCGCAAAGACAAGCCCCAGCAGATCTGCAGTTTCTCGGCCCAAGGCGCGTGCTGCGCGCAAAGCCTAAAGGCCTAGGGCGCTTTGATGTGATGACCCGCATCGAATTTCACTTCAACACCACAGAGCGCTTGCTGCACACCTGCCGCCTGCTGCGCAAGGCGCGTGCACAGGACCTGCGCATTGCGGTGGTGGGCGCTCCTGCCACTTTGCGGCAACTCGATGCCGAGTTGTGGCGCTTTCAAGATGTGGCATTTTTGGGCCATTGCACCCCGGAATCTTCCCCTGAAGTTCAGGAGGCCTCCGCCATTGGCCTGGGCCCCGACCCCTTGCTTTGGGGGACCAAGGAGGTCTTGGTGAATTTGGGCGACGAGGTACCTGGCGGTTTTGAAGGGTTCGAACGCCTGATTGAGATTGTCTCCAATGACGAGCACGGCAAAGCCCAGGCCCGCCTGCGTTGGAAGCATTACAAGAGTCTGGGTTTTGACCTGGTGCAGCACGACTTATCCAAAAGCACAGAGCCATGAACGCTTTATCCAATACAACGCCCGATGTGCGCCCATTGCCGGACGAGATCCCCGTCTTGACCCAACCGATACAAGATGTTCCGCCAGCACTGGTGAGCGCATTGGATGCCCGTGCTGCTGAAAAGCAAGCCTTCATGGCTTTGTCGGCCGAATTGTTGCAGCAACTGAGACCAGAATTCGACCGATTGGCCGCTGGCTTGGTTCACCGCACCCTGGAAACGGCTTGGCACCACAAGGTCAACTCGCCACCCAGCGCCTGATCCTGGTTGAAAAAGCCTGTACCTTTGGTTTTCCCTGATCCACAAGTGCATGAATTTGAAGTATCTTTGCGGCTTGCTTGATTGAAGCAATTTTTTGTTTGGAGTTTGTATGAAATATTCTGGTTCGCGTTCTTTGACCGTTGTCGCAGTGGCTGCCGCTGCTGTTGTTTTGGCCGCTTGTGGCAAAAAAGAAGTGGTTTCCAACGAAATGGTGGTCAAGATCGGCCACGTGGGTCCAGTCAGTGGTGCCATTGCTCACTTGGGTAAAGACAATGAAAACGGCGCTCGCATGGCCATCGAAGAGCTCAATGCCGCTGGCCTGAAAATCGGTGACAAAACTGTCAAGTTTGAATTGCTGACCGAAGACGATGCCGCTGATCCCAAGCAGGGCACAGCTGCCGCTCAAAAACTGGTCGACGCCAAAGTCAACGGCGTGATCGGTCACCTCAATTCAGGGACCACCATTCCTGCTTCACAGATCTACAACACGGCCGGCATTCCCCAGATTTCGCCATCCGCCACCAACCCCAAATACACCCGTCAAGGTTATGCCGGTGCATTCCGTGTGGTGGCTGACGACGTGCAC
>JACDQO010000246.1 GCA_015657605.1 Limnohabitans sp.
CAAGCGTTGATCACGCGGGCCTCACGGTCAACACCCTGTGGCAGTCCAGCCTGATCGAACCCGACGCCCTGCCCTTTGCGGCCGAAGAGATGCCGCAAGTCTTCACCGAATTTCGCCAGCGCATCGAATCGGCAAGGCTCCAACCTCTGGCACCGCTGCCCGCGCCCACCCGGCTGCCTGCGCCGCCGAATGTCCACTTGCACACACTTCCCGGCTGGACCGACAACGCCTTCACGCTGCTGCAAGCCGACACCGAAGGCGACACACACCCACGCTCGAACTTTCCGTACACCCAAGCCGCCTACCAGGGCGGCGAGGCCAGCGCTTTGGCCCACCTGTACAGCTACCTCACACCCCCTTGGCCAGACCGCTATAAACAAACCCGCAATGCCCTGCAAGGCCAGCACACCAGCAGCCACTGGTCGCCCTGGCTGGCCACGGGCGCGGTGTCGGCCCGCCGCATTTGGGCCGAGCTCCAGGCCTACGAACAACAGCACGGCAGCAACGACGGCACCTATTGGCTCTGGTTTGAGCTGCTGTGGCGCGACAACTTCCGCATGCTGCACCTGCAACACGGCCCACAACTCTATGCGGCACGGGGTTTGTCAAACCTCCCTAAGCCCTCGCATTACCCCAAAGACTTTCAGCGCTGGTGCAACGGCCAAACTGGCGAGCCCATCGTGGACGCGGGCATGCGTGAGCTGGCCGCCACGGGTTTTACCTCCAACCGCATGCGCCAGATCGTGGCGAGCTTTTTGGTACATGACCTGTCTTGCGATTGGCGTGCGGGCGCGGCCTGGTTCGAATCACAGCTGGTGGACTTTGATGTGAGCAGCAACCAGGGCAACTGGCTCTATGTGAGCGGGCGCGGCACCGACCCGCGTGTGGGCAGGCGCTTCAACCCCGTCAAGCAGGCGCAAGACCACGACCCGCAAGCGCGGTTTCAAAAGGCCTGGCTTTCCCCCTGAAACTGGCCCGTGTCTGCCTGGGGTGCACGGATAATGCGCCCCATGTTGTTTTTCATGCTCTCACCTTCCTTTGTCGACCACACGCTCAGCGCCCAAGCATGCTGATCGGTGTGTTGTTCGCTTTGGCCGCAGGCCTGATGTGGGGCTTGGTTTTTGTAGGGCCACTGCTGCTGCCCGACTACCCTGCCGCTCTGCACACCTTCGGACGCTATCTGGCCTTCGGGCTGATCGCCCTGCCCCTGGCCTTTGTGGACCGCGCGGAAATCCGACGCCTGACCCGCGCCGACTGGTGGGTGGCACTGAAACTCGCCGCCATCGGCAATGTGCTGTATTACCTGTTCCTCTCGAGCGCCATCCAGCGTGCAGGTGGTGCGCTGCCCACCATGATCATCGGCACGCTGCCGGTAGTGATTGCGGTGGCGGCCAATGTGCTCAACCACCAACGCGACGGGCGTTTTCCGTGGCGCCAACTGGCCCCACCTTTGGCGCTGATTTTGCTCGGCATCGCCTGCGTCAACCACGTGGAATGGACCGCCTTGCTGCAAAACCCGCAAGCCGACACCCGCCGTTACATCACCGGGGCCGCGCTGGCCGTGGGCGCGGTGGTTTGCTGGACTTGGTACCCCCTCAAAAACGCCGACTGGCTGCGCGGCCATATCGACCGCAATCCGCGTGTATGGGCCACAGCGCAGGGCATTGCCACGCTGCCCCTGGCCCTGCTGGGCTATGCAGGCTTCTGGCTTTGGGCCAGCGCAACTCAGAACCCGCTGCACATGCCCTTGGGACCGCGCCCACTCGAATTTTTGGCTCTCATGATGACCATTGCCCTCTTGGCCTCGTGGCTGGGCACCCTGTGCTGGAACGCCGCCAGCCAACGGCTGCCCACCGCCCTGGCAGGCCAGTTGATCGTCTTTGAAACCCTGGCTGCGCTGGCCTATGCCTTTTGGCTGCGCGGCCACTGGCCCGAACCGCTGACCTTGGCAGGCATTGCCTTCTTGGTTCTTGGGGTCATCGGCGGCGTCAGGGTCAAAGCGGTGGAGACACAGCACTGAAAGCTTCAGGGTTTTCACCGATCCCACCCAGATCCAATGTGTATACAGTTAAGAACACAAAAAAGGAGCGCACTCTCTGGAGAACCTTTTTGGTGCGGCAAGGCTGGATCAGCAGCACCACAAACGGGCATTTCTAGGGGATCAACCTGACAAACTTTGTCAGGAGAGTGCTTGATAATGGCACCGATTTTGCTAGTTACAAATCACCGATTATTTGAACCTGGAGTCCCCATGAACAAGCGTTTCCTCATCAAGGCCACGGCCGCCCTGGCCGCAGTCGCCGCCTTTGGTACTGCGCACGCGCAAACCACCCCCATCAAGTTCCAACTGGACTGGCGTTTTGAAGGCCCATCGGCTTTCTTCTTGTGCCTGCCGCCAAGGGCCATTTCAGAGATGCCAAGTTGGACGTGACCGTGGACTCCGGCAACGGCTCCGGCGGTGCCGTCACCCGCGTGGCCTC
>JACDQO010000247.1 GCA_015657605.1 Limnohabitans sp.
GCCGCAAAAAAGGCCGTGAAACCGTGGCTGCCCTGCCCAGCCGATTCATTGCCGAGATGCGGCTGGACGAAAACACCGTCAAAGAAGACCCGCGTGAAAAACTCAAAGCGCTACGGGCTGAATTTGCACAACGCGCCGCCACCGCTGCGGCTGAGGCCAAGCCATGAACACCCTTTTGAACAGGCTCACTGGCCGCAGCGCTGCCCTGCTGTTGGCCCTGGCATTGAGCGGATGCAATCTGCCTCTGCAAACGCCAGATTGCCCGCCAGGACAATCGCTGGGGGCTGACCAGTTGGTCGGCAACTGGTCATTGCAATGGCAGGCCTGTCCACCCCTTGGGCCTTGAGCTTGGCCCCCCACCCCGAGCACATCGGCAGCTTGCGGGGGGAGTTGCGGCAAGGCGAACAACGCCACCTTGTGGTGGCGACCTGGAGGGCCGCGAGTTCACGATGGAAGAATCGCAGGACGGACAGCGCATTGCAGCCACTTGGTTGGGCACAGCGGTTCATGGCCATTGCGGTCGATGGATAAAGGGGGAGCGCCTGGTCACAGACCAAGCGGGCCAAGGCTTCACCATGCGGCCTGCCCCGTGAGCGCCTGAGCCAGGGGGTGGGTTTGTGCAGCGCTGGCGCCAAGCGGGTTCTTTTCACGCAAAATACAACCGAAAACCGCCCTTGCAAGCCTTGATGTCAACCCCCTCTTTCCAACTTCCCCGCCCCAAGCGCCCGCTGGCGGGATGGGCTTGGGTGCTTCTTTTGCATGCCCTGTTGTTTTGGGCTGTGCATGTGGGCTTGACACGCGACGTGGTGCAAAAAATGCCGACCGTGGTTCAAGCGCTGTTGCTCACGGACACACCGCGAGAAACGCCACCACCGCCTGCTGCTGCGCCCCCACCGCCGACGCCACCGGTTGTCAAACCTGCGCCGGCGCAGCCCCTGCAGCCAGCACCTTCTGCACCGCCTGCCCCGGCCATCGAATTGCCCACCAGTCAGCACACCCACACCGTCCAATGCAGGCTTGACCGCCTCTGCGCCCACAACTCCCCAGGCCGCCGCGCCTGCGGCGGCGCCCGCCGCAACAGCACCTGCTGCGGCAGCGCCCTCTCGCGCCACAGCGCCCGCGCCCGCGCCCACCCGCACAGCGGCTGGCGTGAACGTCAGCCAATGTGAAAAACCGGAATACCCCAGCGCATCGCGCCGCCTCGAAGAAGAAGGCACGGTCGCCTTGCGCTTTCTGGTGGGCGTGGATGGCAAGGTGATCCAATCCGAGATTGAAAAAAGCTCTGGCTTCAAACGGCTTGACGAGGCCGCCAGAGCTGGCTTGTCCAAATGCCAATTTCGCCCCGCTTTGGTCGACGGCAAGCCCGAACAATCTTGGGCCAGCATGAAATACACCTGGCGCCTCGAATGACAACCAACCCACCCACATGCCCTCACACGGCCCAGTTCCAACCCATGTCCAAGCCTCAAGGATTCAATCGCATGTTCACCCACTTCAGAACCACTTTGGCCCATCTGCTGCTGGGCCTGGGCGTCGATGTTGGCCCCCACCAGCTGGGCATCCACACCCAACGCCGCCATCCCAACAGCCACACCAGAGAACCCCTATGGCTTGGGCGCTTTGTGGGCTCAAGGTGACGCGGTGGCCAAGATCACCTTGTTGATTTTAGTCATCATGAGCATGGGCAGCTGGTTCGTGATCGTGACCAAATACATCGAGCAATCCAAGCTGCTGAAATTGGCAGCCGCCAGTCAGGACAGCCTCCGGCAGGCCTCATCGGTGCGGCAAGCTGCCGATGCACTCGACGCCACCAGTCCGTTTCGCTTCATTGCAGAAAAAGGCCTGGAAGGCGCCGCCCAACACCCCGGCCTGCACAACACCGTGGACTTCAATGCCTGGGTCGTGATGAGCTTGCAACGCGCCATGAGCACGGTGCAAAGCCGCTTGCAAGACGGCTTGGCCGTGTTGGCCACCGTGGGCTCCACCGCCCCCTTTGTCGGCTTGTTCGGCACGGTGTGGGGCATCTACCATGCACTGGTCAAGATTGGCATGTCGGGCCAAGCCAGCATCGACAAAGTAGCCGGCCCCGTAGGTGAAGCGCTCATCATGACCGCCATCGGTCTGGCTGTGGCCGTGCCCGCGGTGTTGGGCTACAACTGGTTGGTGCGCCGCAACAAGGCGGTGATGGAAGAGGTCAATGCCTTCGGTGCCGATGTGCATGCGGCCTTGCTCGCTTCGGCCCAACGCTGATGGCCATGCCACTTGGCCCCAGCGTGGGCACTGGCCCCGACGACGAGGTGATGGGCACCATCAACACCACCCCCTTGGTGGACGTGAATGCTGGTGTTGCTCAATCATCTTCCTGATCACCATTCCCTGTGGATGACCAACCTCCATCCAGGTGGACTTGCCCAAAGAGCGCCATGAAGTGCGGCAAGCACGGCCAGAGACGGTGATTGTCTCGGTCAACAAGGCCGGTCAGGTTTTTGTGTACGACACCCCCATTCAAAACCAGGCCGACCTGCAAGAGCGGCTGAAAAAATCGCTGCCATGCAACCCCAACCTGACGTTCAAATTCGGGGCGATGCACAAAGCGCCTATGCATCGGTCGGGCGCGTCATGCACGCCCTGCAGCAGGCGGGCATTGCCCAAGTGGGCTTTGTCATTGACCCCGGCCCCTGAACCTCAAGGAAACCTTATGGCCATGCAATTGGGCACAGATCACGGCGACGAAGACGGCTTGATGATGGACATCAACACCACACCGTTGATTGACGTCATGCTGGTCTTGATCATCATGCTCATCATCACCATTCCGGCGCAACTGCACGCGGTCAATCTCGACATGCCTACGACCACCCCTGCTGCAACCAAAGAACCGGTGGTGGTTCGCATCGACATCGATGCGCAATCGCAGTGGCGCTGGAACGGCAAAGCCATCGGCAGCCGCGAAGAATTGGAAGATCAACTCAGGCTGGCCGCTGCCCAGCAACCTCAGCCCCAGCTGCACATCCGCGCGCATGGCCAAGCCCGCTACGAAGCGGCAGTGACGGTGCTGACCACCGCGCAACGCTTGGGCCTGACCCAACTGGGCATGGTGGGCAACGAACAATTTGCCAACTGACAGGCCAGAGGCCGAAAAAAAGCCGCTCTGTGAGCGGCTTTTTTCTGTTGGCAAAACCCGAATCAGTCGGCGTACTTGCCAGCGGCATCTACAGCGGCCTTGATCTTGATCATCTCGGCAGCCACAAACTTCTTGTGCTCTTCAGGCTCAACACGCTTGTCGTTGACCACCAAAGCGCCCAAGGCTTCGTTCTTTTTGATGAACTCAGGGTCCTTCAGGGATTTCTTGAGCGCCTCGTTCAACATTTTGGTGATGGCGGGTGGCGTGCCTTTGGGGGCATACAAACCGTGCCAGATGGTCAGGTTGAAGCCCTTCATGCCCATTTCCTGCAAGGTTGGGTAGTGCTTCAACACAGGGTGACCGCTCAGGGGCTGGGCGGTGGTGACCGCAAACGCCTTGATACGGCCGCCTTCGATCTGAGCCGTGGTGTTGGTGGTCTGGTCACACATCATGTCCACCTGACCGCCGATCAAGGCCGTCATGGCAGGGGCAGTGCCGCCAAACGGGATGGTGGTCATGACTTCCTTGGTCTTCATGTTGGTCTGCCAGAGCAGACCGCAAATGTGCGAGGCAGAACCTAGACCCGCGTGCGCAATGTTCAGCTTGCCGGCATTGGCGCGGATGTAGTTTTCAAAGTCACGGTAGGTATTGGCCGGCAGTTGGGGCTTGCCCACCAGGGTCATGGGCACGTCATTGACCATGCCCAAGAACTCGAAATCCTCGAGCGGCTTGTAACCCAGCTTGCGGTAGAGGGCTGGCGTCGCGGCCATGCCGATGTGGAACAACAACAGAGAATGGCCGTCCGGTGCAGCCTTGGCCACTTTGGTAGCGCCGATGGTGCCACCAGCGCCAGCAGCGTTTTCCACCACGAAATTGCTACCTGGGATTTGCTTGCGCATGGCTTCGGCCAAGTCGCGGGCCACGCGGTCGGTGGGACCACCGGCAGCAAAAGGTACCACGATAGCGACCGGTTTGTTACCCGGGAAGGCTTGGGCATAGGAGCCCATAGAGACAGCGGCCAAGGCGGCCATTGCGATCAATTGCTTCATACAGACTCTCCTTTTTATAGATTCGACAGTTTAGTCTATTTGAAGTGTGGCGTAATCACGAAAGTACTTAGCCAAAAACCCTTGCATGCCCTTGATTACATTGAGGTTTTTTCTTATTCGGGCCAGCATATTGAACACAGCGGCAGACCGAAAAACTACCGATAACTGCGGGCATCCTCGATGACTTTGCCATCATTGGCCAGTGTGCCTTGTGCCACCAAATGCACCTCGCCGCGCAGCTTGGTCACATCACGCACCGCCTCGGAGACGCGCCCCTTGAGCCCCTCATCGGCCACACCTGCTGTTTCGACATGCAAGGCCATTTGGTCGTTGGCCATTTCACCGGTCACCACCAGACGGGCCTTGGTCACCTCTGGAAAACGTTTCACGATCTCGGCCACCTGACCGGGATGCACAAACATGCCGCGGATCTTGGTGGTCTGGTCGGCGCGACCCATCCAGCCCTTGATGCGTTGCCCAGTGCGGCCCGTGGGGCAGGACCCGGGCAGGATGGCCGAGAGATCGCCTGTGCCGAAACGAATCAACGGGTAATCGGGGTTGAGCACTGTCA
>JACDQO010000248.1 GCA_015657605.1 Limnohabitans sp.
CTGCACTTCGGCGATGTTTTTTGTCCGACAAGACAAAGTTATCCGGCACGATGTTGCCCAAGTTCAACATGAAGGCTGTGACGGCATACACCTCTTCGGTGGTCAGGGTCTTGGGATTGGTCCAAGGCATGGCCCGGTTGACGTAATCCCACAAGGTGGACACCGTGGGAACCTTCATCAAGGTGGTGCGTCCCGGGTAGTCGGCGCGCTGCAAATTGGCCACACGACCGGTTTTGATGTCCTGGGCTGTCGTGCCGCCCACGATGGGGCTGAAGACTTCGTTGGACTCGCCGAACACACCATGGCAATGGGCGCATTTGGCCTCCCACACATCCTGACCTTTGGCCACCGAGCCAGAACCGACCGGCAAACCTTTGAAGTCGGGACGCACATCGATGTCCCACTTGGCCACTTCTTTGGCCGTGGCCTCGCGGCCCACGCCTGGAAATTTGGTGCTCTGCGCGCTGGCCAAGCCAGCAGCAACCAGACAAACAAGGGCTAAAACGGCATCACGAAACTTGGACATTTTTCACCTCACCGTTTTCCTGCACCAACCAAGATTGGATGGCGTTGTTGTGATAAATGGATCGGGTGCCGCGCACAGCACGCAACTGTTGGTAAGTGGGCTGCACATGACCCGTTTCGTCTTGAGCGCGGCTTTGAATGATCGCCGGTTTGCCGTCCCAAACCCAGTTGAGGTTGAATCGGGTCAGGGCCTTGGACAGCACCGGAGTTTCCAACCGCGCTTGCCGCCAGTTGCGCCCGCCGTCGGTGGAGACATCCACCCGTTTGATCTTGCCCTTGCCCGACCAGGCCAGACCTGTGATGTTGTAAAAACCTTTGTCCAACAGCACCTGACCACCAGAGGGCGTGGTGACCACGCTTTTGACTTCTTGAATGTTGGTGTATTGGCGCTGCAAACCATTGGGCATCAAATCAATGTAATGAATGGCCTCGTCTTTGGCGGCATATGGCTTGTCACCCACCTCGACCCGTCGCAAGTATTTGATCCAGCTCACGCCTTGCACACCAGGCACCACCAAACGCAAGGGGTAACCGTTTTCGGGGCGCAACATTTCGCCGTTTTGGCCATAAGCCACGATGACTTCACCTGAGGTGATCAGGCTCATCGGGATGGTGCGGGTCATGGACGAACCATCCGCACCCTCGGCCAAGACAAACTTACCGTTCTTCAGGTCGGCACCCGCCAACTCGAGCAAGGTGATCAAGGGCACGCCCGTGAACTCGCTGCAAGAGATCATGCCGTGTGTGTACTGCACCGTGGGCACCGCCACATTGCCCCATTCGGTGGCCGTGTTGGCGCCGCACTCGATGAAAGCAAAACGCGAGACCGAAGGCAAGCGCATGATCTCGTCCATGGTGAACACCATGTTCTTTTTGACCATGCCGTTGATCATGAAGCGGTGCTTGGACGGATCGATGTCCCACCAGCCTTGGTGGTGCCGTTCGAAGTGCAAACCACTGGGCGTGACGATGCCAAACAAGGACTGCAGTGGCGCGAAAGAGACCGATGCTTGCGTGGTTTGCGTCAGACCGGGGCTTTGGCGGCGCTGCAAGTTGGCCTCGTACTGCGAAGGCTTGCCGTAACCTTCCGTCGCCACACCCTGGCCAAGACCTGTGGTGTGCTCCGGAAGATTCAAAATATTGGGATCCCCTCCCTCCACCGGGACCGGATTGCCCTGCGCCATGGCCATGGGTGCAGCGGCCCCCGCAGCAGCAGCGGCAAAGGCATTGCGGATGAAATCACGGCGGCCCTTTTTGCCCTCGGCAAAGACTTCCTTCACGCCGCTGGGGGTCAGAAAGTGTTCAGGTGCTTTTTGCACCCTTCCTGAATTGATGCTGTCTTCGTTCACACAAACTCCTGGTTTTGAGTGGGCTATCCCGACCATTTCCAAACTGCCACTCGCCGTTACAACGAGACAAGTGGCTAGAGTCAGGTGCCACACGGTTCAAGCCCAAATGGTCATTAGGTTCGTATATTCGGATATGCGAATATATACGATAAGCCGTGAATCTGAATCAGGGATTACACGGGGACAACAATCGACTCAGGGCAAACCCTGATCACTTGAATTTGTAGTGATCGCGGTTGAGAACCGCAGCCACAGAAGTCACTTCTTCCGGAAACATGCCCAGGTTCAACTGGCTGTTGCACTGCTCGACCATGCCGCGCAAAAAACCCACCGTATTGATGCGTCCCTGGGGTTTGTAGATGGCGCTGCCATCGCCGCCTACTTTGGACACATGGCATGCGACGCATTTGTTTTCTGCGATCAATTTCTCACCGAGCTTGAAGTCGGCTTCTTTGAAAATTGCCGGTTGCGCCAAGGCAACGCTTGAGAGCGCCAAACCGACTCCAACACAAGCCCAAACTTTGACGGATTTCATAGCAGTTTTTCCAATAAAAAACCGCTCAAGGCGCGAACCCTGAGCGGCGAACAAAAGCCACGAAGACTCATCGCGCTTTTAAATTGTCGATTCAAACAAACCGCTAGTGGCTGGTTTATTTGGCACCTGCCAGAATCCAAGTGGCCAATGCCAGAGCGTCAGCATCACTCAATGAGGCTTGAGCGGGCATCGGGACTGGGCCCCACTTGCCAGATCCGCCGGCTTTGATGCTCTTGGCCAAATTGGCTGCAGCGTCTTTTTGGCCCGCATATTTTTTAGCCACATCGCTGTATGAGGGGCCCACCATTTTTTTGTCAGCAGCATGGCAAGCCATGCAGTTGTTTTTCTTGGCCATATCCATGCTGGCAAAGGCGGGGGCAGAGGTCAAAGCGGCCACAGCGGCCAAAGCAAAAATCAATTTCATCAAAAACTCCATCAATCGGGGTTGAATATAACCAGGCACTAATTTAACCGAAATCAATGCGGATAAATGCAACCCAGACCCATTTCGGCGTCAGGGATTTTACTGAGGGCAAGCCGCGCAAAGACCCAAAGCCATCCCAAAATCGCGGCCATCGGCCTCAGTCAAAGGCAGGCTCTTCGGGTTTGACCACTGCTTTGCCAGCAGCAGCCCAAGCATCAAAACCACCTGCAATCGATCAACACATCGACTTGTTTGGGGATCTCGACCACGCTCTGCGCCACCTGACTGGTGGGCAGCAAGAGCACGCCTTGCGCTACGCCGGTAGCGTGTTCTTGCGGCTCACGGATGTGGCTGCGTCATTGCTGAAATCTGGAGACTTCGCTTTCACGCAAGTCGATGCCCTCATGCAATGCGATTTTCTCCAGCGCGTTTTCAAACAAAGAGCGTGCGGACCCTGAGATAGAGCGCAGATAGGAATGCAAGTGCGAGTCCTCGGCGTTTTTGTTCAAGCACTCTTGGCTGTATTCCTCAAAACTGGCCAACTGGGCAATCAGCTCGGCCACATGCCTCGGACACTCACACAGCACATTGGTCGAAATACCGGCCACGCGGCGCAAGGTCTGGTCTGAGTATTTGCGGCTGGCAATCACCGCACCTTGGCCACCGAACTCCTCGGCCCGACTGCGGTCCACGAACAAGATCGATTGCAACAACTCCGCCAACTCTCCGTCAGAGATGGGGTCTCGCCGCACGATCATGCCCACCCGCTTCATGCTTTGCACCACGACATCGGGGGCAAAGTTGTACAGCACGATGGTCTGGGCAAAAGCGTGGCGCTGGGTCAAAGTCTGGATGGCAGAAAAAACCGAGTCTTGTAGCGAACTGACCCGGACCAACAAGACCTGCGGCTTACCGGACAAAGGCGCATGGCTGACCGAGGCCAAATCCTCCAATACATCGGTGACCTGAATACGGTGCTGGCTCAAGACCGAGGCAAATTTGATCGACTCCAGCCTGTTGGCCAATCCCAAACCCACCACCGCCAAGCAAACCGGCAAAGCCAACGCGGTTGCAGATGGTGTGCGCACGTCTTGGCTTGACAGGCGGCGCAACTGCTCCAGATCCAGGTGGGCAATGGCCCCGATGGCGTGCCCTGCCCCAATCAACTGCTTGAGCAAAAGCGCCTTCGACACGTCGGGTTCGCCAAACAGGCGTTGGTTGCCCTCGGTTTTGAAGGGACTGAAAGCACCGTAACGGGTTTGCCAAATGCGCAAGGTTGAAACCGGAATGGCTGTGGTCTTGGAGACAGCGCCGATGCGAAACAAGGGGCCAGAAGTTGAAGCAGAGGTCAAAGCAGCACCTATGTGGAGGTATTGCGTAGATTTTATGATGAAAAACAAAGTTTCATCAGGTTATTCACCATTTGCGTAGATAAATACCTCAGAATCCTACTCAAAGGAGCTGATCACCATGATTTCAAACCGAACCATCAATGCCTTGGATGTGTGCGTGGTCATCGCTGAGCTGCAGCACAAAGGCCGGGTCTCCACCACCACCTTGTCCAACCGCCTTCATCTGTCGGTGTCCAATCTTGAGAGCATCCTCAAGCCACTCAAAGACCACCACATCGTCAGCGCCAACAAAGGCCCGGGCGGCGGCTACAACATCCAAGGCGACATCGCCCTGGTGTCCATGTGGGACATCGCCTCTGCTTTTGAAAACACTTTGGAGCAGCAAGACAACGAGTCCGATGGTTTGTCCGCGCCAGCCAGTTATGAATGGGGTTTGGAGCAAGTGGTGATCGACACCTTGAGTCAATTCGTGCTGGCCGATTTCGTCGATCTGACGGCTGTAGAGACGCCAGTGGAAACCCCGATCCAAAACCGCTTCAAACTCAAGCCTCTGGCACCACCCCTGATTCCCAAAGCCCCCAATTCGGTGTTTCAGTTGTTCATGACCGTTTAGTGCATCATCTTGCGGGGTTGAGCAAAATGAATGGCCTCTGTCTGCCGATGTCAGCGCTGGCGCATGGCCAACACAGGCCACATCAGCAGCGCAGCCGCAACGCCAACACCTGCGGCCATGCCCAGCAAAGCGGCCCAATCTACCCAATAAGTCATATCGACCAAGCTTGATTGGGTCATGGACGGCAAAGCCACCACGGCCACCAATGCCACCAGCACGGCCACCGCGGCCAGCGTTGCTAACTTGACCCGCTTGAGCTTCTTGCGGTTGATCACCATCATCACGGCCCACATCAACACCAAAGGTGCCAGCGCGGGCAGCAGGCCCAAGGCCGTTTCGTAGGCGATGTTCATCGCCAGCCAAATTTCGTACATATTCGTCTCCTGATGTGGGGAGTGTGCTTCAAACCCGGCCCTTGAGCGTCGCCATGTAGGCGGGCTTGAGCATTCGGCATTTCATCAGCCAAGTAAAATAACTCGCCTGCAGTGGCTCGATCATGGGCAGTGAAGGTGTGAGACGGCCTTCGTAGTCGAACTCGATCAGCATGGCCGAGCCCTCTTTCACGATCAGCGGGCACGAGGTGTAGCCATCAAACTTTTGCCCTGGCGCACGGCCCGCGATCACGTCCACCAAATGCTCGGCCACGATAGGTGCACTCTTTTTGACGGTGGCCGCCGTCTTGCCCCGCGGCGTGCCGTTCACATCGCCCACGCCAAACACATTGGGATAACGGCGGTGCTGCAATGTTGCCTTGTCCACCTCCAACCAGCCGCCTGCAGAAAAGGGGCCCTCACGCCAAGCCAGGTCGGAATTCTTGACCGCATCGGGCGCACGCATGGGCGGCACCACATGGATGAAGTCGTAAGGCACCTCGGTGCTCGCGCCTTCGGGCGAAACAAAACGCGCCCGCTGCGCACCGATGTCGATGCCCTGCAGCTTTTGCGTGGTCTCAACCGCGATGCCCAGATCGTTCCAACGCGAGAGCACGTTGTCGTTCACCACCTTGACGCCAAACACATGGCCTAGCGCCGAGTAAAACGTGAGCTTGGACTTGTACAGCGTGCCCGACTGCGCCATGCGGTCGCGCAGCATGAAGGTCATCTTGAGCGGTGCACCCGCGCACTTGAGCGGCGTGGCCGGCAGCGTCAGCACCGCATTGCCACCCTTGCGCCGAAACGCGTCCATGCTGGCCCAAGTGGCCTGCGCCGCTTCGGGGCTGGGGTAGACGCTGGTCAAACCCTTTTGGCCAATCGCGTTCACATCCATGCCCTCAATCAATGACCAGTCCTGGTGCGTGCCCATGGCCACCACCAGGTAGTCGTACTTGACCCGCTGGCCTGAAGACGTGACCACTGTGTTGCTTATCGGGTCCAGTTCGCTGACCATCTCCTTGATCCAGTTGAGCTGCGGGGGGGTGAAAGTCTGCATTGCGGTCGCGCACCTTGCTCACCGGCCACACGCCCGTGGCCACCAGGGTGTAACCGGGCTGGTAGTTGTGTTCTTCCTTGCCATCGATCAGGGTGATCTTGGCCCCGTCGATCAAGGCATGGAGCCGGTTGGCCACCGCAATGCCGCCCAAGCCACCGCCCAAAATCACGATGTGCGCCTGCGTTTTGGTTTTGGCCGCCTGGGCAGCAGGCGCAGCACTGGCCAAAACGGCCGCGCCAGCCGAACCCAGCAGCCACTGGCGGCGGCTCAGCGCGGCGGTTGAAGCTCGGGTTAAATTGGGGCTGGGATTCGTTGCCATGGTGTCTCCTCTTGCAGAGAAGGCATCTTGGCAGCTTGAAACTCAGACGGCTTGAGGCACATCAATTCTTTGACAAGAACTGACATGTCTGAGATTGCAGACATTCGGTGCAAATGGGTGGCTGCTTTGCAGCGGAAGCGGCCGATCAGATCGAGGTAAAAAAGGTCAGCTACAAATCCCATGCTGAACAGGGTGCCCTTGCTTGGCATTCGTGCAATCCGAGTCATCACGTCATATCTCTATTTCCTCACACTTTTTTGCAGACTTCAGCCCCTCATATCGATAAATTGGCTGGGCGTTTAAGCGGTGCCCGTCTGGGCCGTGACCAGGGGATAAAAGCATGGTGTCAACACAATCACAAAAGGGGCAGTCAATCCGCACAAAAATTTTCTGCGGTGTTGACTGATCGTGTCTAAGATTGTTATCGTTCAGTAAGAAGTCCATTCAATCCATCACCAGTCACCTAAGGAAACCAGTTCACATGGTTGATGATTCAAAATGGGAGAACCATGTCCTCAAAGCTGAACGCGTCGATACCCGCCGGCATAATAATTGAAGGCAGCAGTGATTTAAACCCTACTCAATCGCATGACGAATTAAACCGTTTGCTACAGCGGTTGGGCCTCCAAGGGGCCACTCAGGTTAGGCAATCTGCTCAAAATGAAGACTACTTTTTTGAAGCTAGGCTCCAGCAGCGGTATTTCGATCTTTGGTGCCCGGGTTTTGACACACTGCAGGTACAAACGCGTGCGCCTGATTTTGCTTCTTCAGGTGCTCATGCTTTGGAACTCGAAATAGTTCTGACCATGCTGGCTGCGCCGCAGATCATGACTTTTAAAAGCGTGGCGCAACTCGAATCGCACATACGTGTCCGCGTCAATATCGCAAGGGCAGCAGCCAAAACCTCCTTGGCGTTCAACACCGAAGCTGCCGAGCGACCTTCAGAATACTGGCAAGGCGACTCCGAAAAGGGGTTTGTCATCCGGCAAGGTGTCGGTCTGGAAGAGGCCATCATCGCTGCCACCCAGCCCGAAATCACAGGCCGTCAATACGAGTTTTCTTGTTATCGAGCTGCAGAGTACTTGGTTTTGCTCGGTCTGGCTAAGGAAGCCAAGTTAGCCAACCCAACTTATTTACATGAGTTGGAAGCACAGTGTCGTCTGGCGGTGCCTAGGGCTGACCCATTCCATACCACCTATGTTTATGAATACGGTATGCCTGAAAACCCAATCCCCATGCGCTATTACGTGCCGGGGGATCGTTTATGGTTCAAGAACCCCGACGATCGGTCCTCGGATGTCAAAGGTTTTGAAGGCTCATGGGTGTTTTACTTGGGTGGCGGTTTGTTCAGCAATTTTTGGCGACGAGACAAACCCTTTGACTTGACTTCTAAATGCCTCGAAATCTATCACTGGCGTGATGGTGCGCGCATCAATTCGAGCGGCGTTCTGTCAATGGATGAAAGCGAAGTTGAGCGACAGATAGAACTCACAAGGCAGTCCCCTGAAAAATTGGAGTCCGTGATGTCAAAAATGATGGTTTACCGGGATCCAGCAGGTGTTTACGCGAATGGAGGGTGCATTGACTCTACACGCGAGGTACCGCGCTCTTTGTTTTGAACGCCACCTGTTAAATTGGCACTCTCCACCTCTGTGAAAATTTTTCAAAGAAAAATAATGCTACTGCATCTTCGCTATTAACGATCTTTAAATGATTCCCAATTCAATAAATAGAAGAAAATTAGCGCAATTGTCTATTGCTGCGGGGGTTTCCCCCTTTATTCCGTATGGCCATAGCAAAGCAACGTTAACGGTAA
>JACDQO010000030.1 GCA_015657605.1 Limnohabitans sp.
CCGGCACCGCGGATCTCCAGATCGTGCATGGCGAGATAGAAGCCCGAGCCCAGTTCCTCCATGTTCTGGATGGCCTCCAGACGCTGGGCCGCCTGCTTGGTCAGGCCCTCCACATCGGGCACCATCAGATAGGCATAGGCCTGGTGGTGGGAGCGACCCACGCGGCCACGCAGCTGGTGCAGCTGGGCCAGGCCGAACTTGTCGGCGCGGCTGATGATGATGGTGTTGGCGCTGGGCACATCGATGCCGGTCTCGATGATGGTCGAGCACAGCAAGATGTTGTAGCGCTGTGCCACAAAGTCGCGCATGACGCGTTCGAGCTCGCGTTCGGGCATCTGGCCGTGGGCAACGGCGATGCGGGCTTCGGGCAGGATTTCTTCGAGCTTTTGCTTGCGGTTCTCAATGGTCTCGACTTCGTTGTGTAAAAAGTAGCACTGGCCACCACGCTTGAGCTCGCGCAGCACCGCCTCGCGGATCACGCCTGTGCCTTCGTTGCGCACAAAGGTCTTGATGGCCAAGCGGCGCTGCGGCGCAGTCGCAATCACGCTCAAATCGCGAAGGCCCTCCAAAGCCATGCCCATGGTGCGGGGGATCGGGGTGGCCGTCAGCGTGAGCACATCGACCTCGGCCCGCAGGGCTTTCATGGCCTCTTTGTGGCGCACACCAAAGCGGTGTTCTTCGTCGATGATGAGCAGGCCCAGGTCGTGGAACTTGGTGGATTCGCTCAGCAGCTTGTGTGTGCCGACCACGATGTCCACCGTGCCGTCGGCAATGCCTTTGAGGGCGGCGGTGACTTCTTTGCCCGACCTGAAGCGCGAGACTTCGGCCACCTTGACGGGCCATTTGGCAAACCGGTCTTTGAGCGTCTGGTAATGCTGTTCGGCCAACAGCGTGGTGGGGGCCAGAATGGCGACTTGCTTGCCGCCTGTGACGGCCACAAAAGCGGCCCGCAGCGCGACCTCGGTCTTGCCAAAACCCACATCGCCACAGACCAAGCGGTCCATGGGGCGGGGGCTGATCATGTCTTGGATGACGCAGTGGATGGCGGCCTTTTGGTCGGCGGTTTCTTCAAAGCCAAAGTCGTTGGCAAAGGTTTCGTAATCTTGTGGGCTGTAACGGAAAGGATGGCCCTCGCGTGCGGCGCGGCGGGCGTAGATGTTGAGCAACTCGGCAGCGGCGTCGCGCACCTGCTCGGCCGCCTTGCGTTTGGCCTTTTCCCATTGGCCAGAGCCCAGCTTGTGCAGCGGCGCTTCGTCGGCGCTCACGCCTGTGTAGCGGCCAATCAGCTGCAGCTGGCTAACGGGCACATAGAGCGTGGCTTTGTCGGCGTATTCCAGGTGCAAAAACTCTTGCAGCGCGGGCGTGCCGTCTTCGTTTTTCTGGCCCATGTCCATGTTGACCAGACCCCGGTAGCGGCCAATGCCGTGGGCACTGTGCACCACCGGGTCGCCCACATTCAGCTCGCTCAGGTCTTTGATCAGCGCTTCCACATCGCTGACTTGTTCTTGCTTCTTGCGGCGGCGGGTGACTGCCCCAGCCGCGAAGAGTTCCGTCTCGGTGACCAGGTCGATGTTGTGCTCGAACCAGTGGAAACCGCTGACCAGTGCAGCGGTGGTCATGCCGACATTTTCTTCGCTCTCCAAAAATGCCTGCAGGGTGTGGAACACCGGTGGCGTGAGGCCGCTGGAGCGAACGAAGTCGAGCAGGCTTTCCCGGCGGCCATCGCTCTCGGCCAAGATCAGCACGCGGCTGGCACTGCTGCGGATGTGCGCTTGCAACCTGGCCAGCGGGTCGTCTGCGCCGCGCACCACCGTCAGCTCAGGCAGGGGCTGGGCGAGGGTGTTGTCGGGCACATCGCTGGTGCCTGCGCGCAGGGCCAGTTGGGCATGGCCGTTGGTCAGGGTGTAGAACTGCTCGGCACTCAAAAACAGCGCATCGGGCGGCAGCACGGGACGCTCGGGGTCGCCCTGCACCAGCCGAAAGCGGTCGCGGGTGTCTTGCCAAAAGCGCTGGAAGGCGGGTTCCAGATCGCCGTGCAGCACCACGGTGGCCGCATCGGCTTGGCCTGCGCCCAAGTAATCAAACACCGTAGCCGTTTCTTCAAAAAACAGCGGCAGGTAGTACTCGATGCCCGCCGTGGCCACGCCGTTGCCCATGTCTTTGTAGATCCGGCTTTTGGTCGGGTCGCCTTCGAGCAGTTCGCGCCAGCGGCTTCGGAATCGCGCACGCGCCGCCTCGTCCATCGGGAACTCCCGCCCGGGCAAAAGGCG
>JACDQO010000249.1 GCA_015657605.1 Limnohabitans sp.
CCTCCGCGCTCACGCTCCAGAGTTTGAGGGTGTCCAAAGGCAGAATGCCTTGGTCCCACAAAGAGCCTTTGTAGGTGGCGTATTGACCGCGCTCTTTGGCCAGTTCAGTGGATGCCCAATAGGCGTAGTAGCAAATTGCTTCCATAGATTTGTCAGCGAATTCCACGGCGGCCTGAGATGCATAAGGCGTGCGCATCTCGTACAGCGAGTCCTGGAATCCCATCAATCCCAAGCCGACAGGTCGGTGACGCATGTTGGAGTCACGGGCCTTTTTGACAGCGTAGTAGTTGATGTCGATCACGTTGTCCAGCATGCGCATGGCGATGGTGATGGTTTTCTTCAGCTTGTCGTGGTCGATCTCTTTGCCGTTTGCACCGTCCTTCAGGTGGCGTGACAGGTTGACCGAGCCCAAGTTGCAAACAGCGGTTTCGGTGTCGCTGGTGTTGAGCGTGATTTCGGTGCACAGGTTGGAAGAGTGCACCACGCCCACGTGCTGCTGGGGCGAGCGCACGTTGCAAGGGTCTTTGAATGTGATCCAAGGGTGGCCGGTTTCAAACAGCATCGACAGCATCTTGCGCCACAGGTCGGTGGCTGGGACGGTTTTGCTGGGCTTGATTTCGCCGCGCTCGGCTTTTTGTTCGTAAGCCACGTAAGCTTTTTCAAAAGCCAGGCCGAACAGGTCGTGCAAGTCAGGCACGTCGGATGGGGAGAACAGGGTCCAAGTGCCTTTTTCCATGACTCGGCGCATGAACAAGTCGGGAATCCAGTTGGCCGTGTTCATGTCATGGGTGCGGCGGCGGTCATCGCCGGTGTTCTTGCGCAGCTCCAGGAATTCTTCAATGTCCAAGTGCCAAGTTTCCAAGTAGGTGCAGACCGCGCCTTTGCGCTTGCCGCCTTGGTTAACGGCCACGGCGGTGTCGTTGACCACTTTGAGGAAGGGCACCACGCCTTGCGATTCACCGTTGGTGCCCTTGATGTGTGCGCCCATGGCCCGCACGCGGGTCCAATCGTTGCCCAAGCCACCAGCGAACTTGGACAGCAGTGCGTTTTCTTTGATCGATTCGTAAATGCCGTCCAAGTCATCGGGCACGGTGGTCAGGTAGCAGCTAGACAACTGTGAACGCAAGGTGCCACTGTTGAACAAGGTGGGTGTGGACGACATGAAGTCAAACGAAGACAGGATCTCGTAAAACTCAATCGCGCGTGCTTCGCGGTTGATCTCGTTGAGCGACAAACCCATGGCCACGCGCATGAAGAAGGCCTGGGGCATTTCGATGCGTGTTTTGCGCACGTGCAGGAAGTAGCGGTCATACAAGGTTTGCAGACCCAGGTAATCAAACTGCAGATCACGTTCGGGTTTGAGGGCTGCGGCCAATTGCTTCAGGTCGAATTGCAGCAGTTTTTCATCGAGCAGGTCGTTGTCCACACCTTTTTTGATGAACTGTGGGAAGTAATTGATGTACTCCTCGGCCATTTGGCTCTGAGGCACTTCTTTGCCCAAGATTTCCTTGGCGATGGTGTGCATCAGCAAACGGGCGGTCACGTAGGTGTAGTCCGGGTCCTTTTCGATCAGGGTCCGAGACGCCAAGATGGACGCCTTGTAAACCTCTTCCATGGGGACACCGTCGTACAGGTTGCGCATGGTTTCGGCCACGATGGGCTCGGGGCTCACGTCTTTGCCCAAGCCGGCGCAGGCATTGACCATGAGGGATTTGAGGTAAGCCACATCGAGGGCGACGCGTTGGCCTCGGTCAATGACGTGCAAGGCGGGCTCTTGAAGGCTCGGGGTGGATTGCTGGGTTTGCTGCGCACGCTCTTGGGTGCGGCGCTCACGGTACAGCACATAAGCGCGGGCCACTTCATGGTTGCTGCTGCGCATCAAACCCAATTCGACCTGGTCTTGCACATCTTCAATGTGGAAGGTGCCGCCACCTGGGCGTGAACGCATCAGCGCACGCACCACGTTTTGTGTCAACTCTTCCACCACCTCTCGCACGCTGGCCGATGCAGCGCCTTGGGTGCCGTGCACAGCCAAAAAGGCTTTCATCAGCGCGACGGCAATTTTGCTGGGCTCAAAAGGCACGACCGCACCGTTGCGGCGAATGATTTGGTATTGGTTCAGACTTTGTGTGGAGGGCTGGCCTGCACGGTCAGAAAGGGGCTGGTTCATCAGGCCAGATGCAGAAGATGAAACATTGAGCTCTGTTTGCATGGTTTTTTTCTAATTTATGGTCTGTTTGGGGGTGTTAACAAGTGCTTGAACCTGGGCGCTGTTTCACATGTGGAAATTTGTTTCAGACACTATATCTGGTGTCTGGGACCCTTGCAAGCCACTACAGGTAGTGTACCGATGCTTTTTACCCCTTGCGTGGCGTTGGCCGGAAAACAGGCATTTCGAAGCCGTTTTCAGAGCCTGAAAAAATCGCTGTGAAGGCTTTAAAAGCTGCGTTTTCAGGTGCTAAGCCAACAACCGTGAGCCTTTAGAGCGGCTTTGTCTTCCAAGAGCTTTGAAAGACTGGGTTTCAACTTTTGAAGTTGATGATTGAAAGTAATGGAATTGCCAAATAATTGTAAAAAATCAAAAAAATATTTTTTCAAACTGTGGCTTTGAATTCCTAGGGAAAGTACGAATTCGGAAAGTTCAACAGACTTTTGAAGCGGTCCCATGCAAAACCAGGCCCGGGGTCTTGCTTGCGGCCAGGTGCCACGTGCTCATGTCCTGCCAAATGGGCGATCGGGTGGTGGTCATGCAAATCTTGGCAAAGGCGGGCCAGTTGCACATATTGAGCTTGGGTGAACACATCGCCTTCCAGGCCCTCCAGCTCAATGCCGATGGAGTCGTCGTTGCATTGGGGGCGCCCGCGGTATTCCGACTGTCCGGCATGCCAAGCCCGGTCCTTGGTGCTGACGAATTGGATCAAAGCGCCATCACGTCGAATGAAAAAATGGGCAGACACTTGTAAACCCCTGATTTGCTCGAAATAAGGGTGGGCATCCCAGTCCAGTTGGTTTGTGAAAAGGGCCTGCACCTGTGGACCACCATATTGGCCCGGGGGCAGACTGATCGAATGGATCACCACCAAATCAATGCATGCCCCTTCGGGTCTGGCGCCAAAATTGGGGGAATCTATCCGTTGCGCAGGTGCATACCAGCCATCCAGCCAAATCGCAGTGGGCTCAGCAGGTGAAGAGGGCATGGTGCTTCGGTCAAAGAGGGTGGCAAGGTTTCAGGCAAAACCGACTCAGCAAGGGCGACGGGTCAGGCTAAGAAAAATCAAACGGGGTTGCGGTCTTGAGCGGCGGCGCGGTGTTCGGTACTGCAATACAGGCCTTGTGTTCCGGTGACGGCTTCTTCTTGTGGCAAGTGGAGCCCACAGTGGGTACAAGCCACCATATTGGAAGGGCTTGCGTTGTTGGGCGGCGTCTTTTCTTCAGCGGGCTTGGCTGGCCTGCGGCTGCGTTTGAAGGCCCAGATCGCGACCAAGATGACCAGTAGCCAGATCAGGTATTTCATGAGGCACGTCCAATCAAGACTTCCAGTACGAAGCGCGAGCCTGCATAAGACAGCAGCAGCAAGCCAGCGCCGATGTAAAGCACACGGACTGCGCGTCGACCCCGCCAACCCCACTGACTGCGACCCACCAACAAAGTGGCAAAAGTCAGCCATGACAACAAGGCGAATACCCGCTTGTGGTCCCAACGCCATTCCGTGTGGCCTTGGCCGTACAAGGCTTCCCCAAACAGGGCGCCGGCACCAAAGTGGCGGTCAGCAGCAAAAACCCCGCGGTGACAAAGCGAAAGGTGAGGCGTTCGAGCGTCAGGAGAGGCAAACCACTCGAGCCTTCATGGGCTTGGCGAATGTCTTGCTCGGTGCGGGTCATCATCCAAGCGTGAACCACCGCAGCGGCAAACATCCCATAGGCCGACAAACCCAAAGCAAAGTGCAAAGGCAACCAAGCAGAGGCTTGGTTGGTCAACAGGGTGCCGGGAAAAATCCAAGCGAGCACCACGGTGACAGAACCCAAACTGCCCACCGCCCATCGCGCCTTGAATTTGGGGAAAAACTGGGTCTCGATCATGTATGCCGTGACCACCAGCCACGCAGTGACCGAGAGGGCCGGCGCGAAGCCAAAGCGAACCGGGCCCATCAATAGCGCCAGCAGGCTGATGGCATGCATCCCCCAAGCCAGCCAGAGCAGGCGTCGGGCGTGCGCATCGCTCAGGCGGCTGGGCACCAGAGCGGGCAAGGCATAAATCAATGCTGCCAATGCCGAGAAGGGCAGCGTCCAAAAAGGCGCACTCGCTAAAATCATGGGTCCGAGTTTAGCCTTTCGGGCGCAGCCACTGGGGTTTCGCCAACACGCTCAACTGGTTTTTTCTGGATTCCCTGATGGCCTCCGCCCTGACCGACAAACTCTCAAGCCTCGTCAAGACCCTCAGCGGGCAGGCCCGCATCACCGAATCGAACGTGGCCGACATGCTGCGCGAGGTGCGCATGGCCTTGCTCGAAGCCGATGTGGCATTGCCGGTGGTGCGCGACTTCATCGCCCGCGTGAAGGAAAAAGCGCTGGGCCAGGAGGTCATGGGCTCACTCAAGCCCGGCCAGGCCTTGGTGGGTGTGGTCAACCGCGAATTGGCCGCCACCATGGGCGAGGGTGTGTCCGACATCAACTTGGCTGCTCAGCCACCCGCCGTGATCTTGATGGCCGGTTTGCAAGGGGCGGGTAAAACCACCACCACCGCCAAGTTGGCCAAGCACCTGATTGAAAAGCGCAAAAAGAAAGTGCTGACGGTCTCGGGCGACGTGTACCGCCCCGCCGCCATCGAGCAGCTCAAGACGGTGACTGCGCAGGCTGGTGCCGAATGGTTCCCCAGCTCGCCCGACCAAAAGCCGATCGACATCGCCCGCGCCGCCATTGACTATGCCCGCAAGCACTTTTTTGATGTGCTCTTGGTCGACACCGCCGGCCGTTTGGCGATTGATGAGGCCTTGATGGCCGAGATCAAGGCGCTGCACGCTGAACTCAAGCCTGTTGAAACCCTGTTCGTGGTGGACGCCATGCAGGGTCAAGACGCGGCCAACACTGCCAAGGCCTTCAGCGACGCTTTGCCTTTGACGGGCATTGTGCTCACCAAGCTGGACGGCGATTCGCGCGGTGGCGCGGCCTTGTCGGTGCGCCAGATCACC
>JACDQO010000250.1 GCA_015657605.1 Limnohabitans sp.
AAGCTGCGGCTTGCCCGACTCGTAGCGCGCGGCCAAGCAATGTCTTTGAAGCCGATGCGCGCGGCTTCGGTCAGCGTCCACGCTGGGTTGGCCAGGTGCGGCCGAGCCACAGCGCACAGGTCGGCGCGGCCAGCGGCCAAGATGCTGTTGACGTGGTCAGCTTCACTGATGGCACCGACCGCGATGGTGGCGATGCCCGCTTCTTGGCGAATGCGGTCGGCAAAGGGGGTTTGGTACATGCGGCCGTAGGTGGGCTTTTGCTGCGCACTGACCTGACCCGACGAGCAATCGATCATGTCGGCACCAGCAGCCTTGAAGGCACGTGCGATCTCGACCGCGTCGGTGGGCGTGATTCCGCCTTCGACCCAGTCGTGCGCAGAGATGCGCACCGACATGGGCAAGTTTTTGGGCCAGACCGCACGCACTGCGTCGAATACTTCGAGCGGGTAACGCAGGCGGTTTTCCATCGAGCCGCCGTATTCGTCTGAACGCTTGTTTGTCAGCGGGCTGATGAAGCTCGACAGCAAATAGCCATGGGCGCAGTGCAGCTCCAGCCAATCAAACCCCGCTTGCGCAGCGCGTTGGGTGCTGGCCACGAAGTCGGCCGTGACGCGGTCCATGTCGGCACGCGTCATGGCGCGGGGCACTTCGCCGTGGGGCAGGTAGGGATTGGGCGATGCGGCGATCAACGGCCAGTTGCCTTCGGCATCGTCTGCGGGCACAGGCTGGTCCATGCCCGGGCCTTGCCAGGGGCGGCAAGTCGAGCCTTTGGGTCCGGCGTGGCCGATTTGCAGGCCAATCTTCGCGTCTGATTTCGCATGCACCCAGTCCACTATTCTTGCAAAGTCGTTTGTCTGCTGGTCATTCCAAAGCCCCGGACATCCGTGGGTGATGCGCCCATCGGCACTGGGCGCGGTCATCTCGACCATCACCAGCCCAGCGCCGCCCATGGCGCGTGCGCCCAGGTGCACCAAGTGGTCATCGGCCACGCGGCCATCCACTGCCATGTACTGCGCCATGGGTGACACCACGACCCGGTTTTTGAGCGTGACCGATCTCAGGGTGTAAGGCGTGAACATGGGTGGACGCAAGAACTTTTCATCTTGGGGTATCGCCGTGCGGCCCGCAAACCAGGCTTCGTAGCCCTCCAGCCATGACTTGTCACGCAGACGCAAATTCTCGTGGCTGATGCGCTGGCTGCGTGTGAGCATGGAATACATGAACTGCTCGGGTTCGAGCTGGTCACAGTAGCGCTCACCACACACCTCAAACCATTCCATGGCGTTCCAGGCGGCGTTTTGCAGGCGGATCACGTCGATCTCGCGCACGGCCTGGTATTGCTTCAGTACCTCGGGAATCCGGTCTGCGGTATCGCCCAGCGCCTTGAACTGACGCACCAACTCAATCGCGTCTTCGAGCGCTAGCTTGGTGCCCGACCCGATCGCAAAGTGGGCCGTGTGTACCGCGTCGCCCATCAGCACCACATGGCTGTTGCCGTTGAAGTGCGACCAGTTGGCGCATTTGACGCGCTGAAAGTTGAGCCAAGCCGAGCCGCGCAGGTGGCGGGCGTTGGTCATCAATTTTTCGCCTTGCAGGTTCTTGGCAAAGAGCTTTTCGCAGAAGGCAATTGACGCGTCTTGGTCGGCCTTGTCCAAGCCGTGCGCCAGCCAAACATGTTCGGGACACTCGACGATGAATGTGGACGTTTGGTTGTCGAACTTGTAGACGTGTGCCTGAAACCAGCCATGCTCAGTTTTTTCAAACAAAAATGTGAAGGCGTCGTACTGGCGGTTAGTGCCCAGCCAGATGAAGCGGTTGGGACGTGTGACGATGTCTGGTTTGAATACATCGGGTGTCCGACTCCGAAGGCGAGAATTGACACCATCACTGGCAATGACCAAGTCTGCATCCGGAAAGTCCAGATCAGAGTTCACGTCTTGTTCAAACATGAGTTTGACACCGACCTGTTCGCAGCGCTCTTGCAAGATATTGAGCAACTTCTTGCGTCCGATGCCTACAAAACCATGACCGCCTGAACGGATCACACGTTCTTTGAAGTGCAGTTCAATATCGTCCCAATGGTTGAAGGCCTGCTCCACTTCAGCAGCGGTCTCCGTGTCCCACTGGCGCATGTTGTCCAGCGTTTGGTCTGAGAAAACCACGCCCCAGCCAAATGTGTCGTAGGGCTTGTTGC
>JACDQO010000251.1 GCA_015657605.1 Limnohabitans sp.
CACACCGACCGCCAAAGCTTTGAGCCGGTGCTGGGCCACCGCCTGTCACGCCAAGAACAAAACGAATGGGCTGGCCGCATCTTGCGAGACCCCGACGCCCACACTTTGCAGTCGTGGTTGCCGCTGTCGCACCAACCCACTTGGCAAACCCGAGCCGATGGCGCCTCGAGCATCCAGTCCCGGCCGGTGGTGTTGCGGGTCTTTGCTGTCACCAATGCGCAAAGCGGCTGGCAGGTCTTGCCCGGCGGTTTGGCCCGCTTGGGCACGCGCGAGGGCATCGCCTCGATGCAACGCGGCGGCAGCAGTGCCGATGTGTGGGTGCAAAGCCCTGCAGCCCCCACGCCACAAACCTTGGGCGCCAGCGCCGTCCCGATCATCCCATTCGCTAACGATGCCAGCGAAGCCAGCTTCAAGCGCCAACGCCTGGTCACAAGCCGCGCCGCAGAAAACCTGTTCTGGATGGGTCGCTACACCGAACGCACCGAAAACACCTTGCGCGTGGTGCGTTTGGGCCTGGAAGTTCTGAACGGAGAAAACCAAAACCTGCCATGCCTGCTGCACTTCATCACCCGCATGGCCAACCACCATGGCTTGGTGCGGGCCGGCGTGCCCCCCGCAGGCCAAGCGCACCGGGTGTTTGAGCGCTCTCTGATCGCGGGCCTGTGGGACCAAGAGCTGGCCACCAGCGTTGGCTTCAATTTGCGCTCGGTGCGGCTGGCGGCGGCCTCGGTGCGTGAGCGCCTGTCGCCCGAGCACTGGCGTTTGCTCGAGCAGGCCGAAGCGCGATTTTTCAAACCGCACGAAGACCTGCGTGCACCTGAAACGCCGAGCGTACAAGCAGCTAGGGTTCTTGACACCGCAACGGTGCAAGGTCTCTTGGCCGACACCAGCCAAATGCTGGCCGCCCTCACAGGTGCGCAAACCGACCGCATGAGCCGCGACGACGGTTGGCGTTTCCTCTCGATGGGCCGCCACATTGAGCGCTTGGCGTTTTTGTCCCACGCCTTGAGCGAAGCGGTGCAGCTGGGCCTGATCGCCGAGCAAGCCGGGTTCGATGCGGTGCTCGAATTGTTTGACAGCACCATCAGTTTCCACGCCCAACACCAACAAAGCCGGACACCCCAAGCCCTGATCGATTTGCTGGTAACCGACCCGGACAACCCGCGTTCGCTCGGCTGGGTGGCGCACACCTTGCGTGGCCGACTTCGGCGCATGGGCACGCTGGCCGATGGGGCCACTTTGGCATTGGCCCAAGCTTTGCCCGAGTGGCAGGGCGAGAGCGCCGCCTCACTCTGGCCTGTCGGCGCAACCCCCACCGGCAACGACCCGCCCTTGCCTTTGCAAAACACTTTGACCGAATGCCAAAGCGCTGCCCGGCAAGTCTCAGACCAGCTGTGCGCCTTGTTTTTCACGCACAGTGGCGAAGCCCGTTACAGCGTCAGCGCCTGAAAAGCCGAGACCCCATGCGCCTGGCCATCACCCACGACACCCGCTACCGCTACAGCCCCGCCGTGCAGACCGCGCAGCATGTGGCGCACCTGCAGGCGGCCAACACCCCTTGCCAAACAGTCATCGGCCACGCGATGCAGGTCGAGCCTGTTGCCACGGTGCAGCACAACATCGACGCTTTTTTGAACCACCGCGCGTATTGGGCTTTGACCCATCCGCACGATGGCTTGTGGGTGCGGGCCTACAGCGAGCTGGAAACCCGTGAAACACCCGAAGCCACCAGCGCCCAAAGCTGGGAATCGGTGCGCGAGCATTTTCGATACCGGGCCGGCCAAGCGGGCGACGTGCACAGCCGCTTTGTGTTCGGCTCGCACCATGCGCCGGTGCACGAAGCGTTTTTGGCCTATGCCCAAAGCAGCTTCACACCTGGTCGCCCCTTGGTGCAGGCCGCCCAAGAACTCACGGCGCGCATGCACCGCGACTTGCGCTACGAAACCGCCAGCACCGACATCAACACCCCGGCCCTCGAGGCTCTGGCCCAACAACGCGGCGTTTGCCAAGACTTTGCCCATATTTTGGTGGCTTGCTTGCGCTCGCTGGGCCTGCCGGCCCGCTACGTGAGCGGTTACCTGCTGACCCAGCCCCCCCCCGGTCAAGCCCGTTTGGTGGGCAGCGATGCTTCTCACGCTTGGGCTTCGGTGTTCTTGCCCGAGTTGGCCACCCACGCCTGCCAAGGCTGGCTGGACTTGGACCCCACCAACAACCGCACAGGATGGGCCAGCCCAGGCCTTGACTACGTGCGCTTGGCCGTGGGCCGCGACTTTGCCGATGTCTCGCCGCTGCGCGGCGTGCTGCAAGGCGGTGGTGCGCACACGCTGGAGGTGGCGGTCACGGTAGCGCCGTTGGACTGATCAGCCCCTGGGGTGGTGCTGGGCGTGCAGGGTCTTGAGGCGTTCACGCGCCACATGGGTGTAAATGGTGGTGGTCGAGATGTCGGCATGGCCGAGCAGCATCTGCACTGCCCGCAAATCGGCGCCATGGTTGAGCAAGTGCGTGGCAAAAGCGTGGCGCAAAGTGTGCGGTGACAGCGGCGCGGTGATGCCCGCCTCGATCGCGTAGCGCTTGACCAAATTCCAAAACATGACACGCGACATGCCGGTGCCAGGCTTGGGGCCGCTGGTGGTGATGAAGAGGTCTTCGGTCTGCCGCTGGCCCAGCATGGCGGGGCGGGCTACGGCCAAATAACGCTGCAGCCATTCACGCGCCTCTTCGCCAAAAGGAACCAAGCGCTCTTTGCTGCCTTTGCCCATGATGCGCAGCACGCCCTCGTTCAAGGAAACGTGCAGCGTTTTGAGGCCGACCAACTCGCTCACGCGCAGGCCACTGGCATACATCAACTCCAGCATGGCGCGGTCTCGCAAACCCAGATGGGTGTCCACATCTGGCGCGCACAACAGGGCGTCCACTTGGGCCTCGCCCAAAGTCTTGGGCACACGCAGCGCCTGCTTGGCGGCCAACATGCGCAATGTGGGATCAAGCTTCATCAGGCGTTCGCGCAGCGCCCAACGGAAAAAACGCTTGAACACAGTCAGCCTGCGGTTGGCCGAAGTGGCCTTGGTTTGCCCATGGCGCTCGGCAAAGTAAGCCTGCAGGTGGTGTTCTTGGGTCGCCTCCAGCGCCAGCCTGTGCGTTAAAAAAAGCCAGGTGGCGAAGAGGAACAGGTCTTGACGGTAAGCGGCCAAAGTGTTGGTGGCCAATCCGTCTTCCAGCCAGAGGGCCTCGGCAAAGCTGTCGATGGCATTCTGGCTGGTCTCGTGCATGGACTGGTATCAGTCCAGCTTGAGTTTTTGCTGGTCAACCACTTTTTTGTAAGCGTCAAACTCAGATTTGATTTGGGCCGTGAACTCTTCAGGCGAGTTGGCCACCACCAAAGAGCCGGTGTCGTTGATGCGCTTGGTGACACCCGGATCTTGCAGGGCTTTTTTCACACCCGCGCTGATTTTGTCGACCACTTCTTTGGGCAAGTTCTTGGGGCCCCAGATGCCATAGAAGGCCATGCGGTTGACGGGCTCCAGACCCACTTCTTTGAAAGTGGGCACGTTGGGCAACTGAGGCAAGCGTTGAGGCGCTGCAATCACGATCGGCACCAATCGGCCAGTTTGGATGAAGGGCAAGGCCGAGGGCAAGTTGTCAAAAATGATCGGCACTTGGCCAGCTACGGTGTCATTCAGGGCTGGGCCTGCACCGCGGTAGGGGATGTGCGTGATGAAGGTGCCGGTCAAGCTCTTCCACAACTCGGTCTGCAAGTGGCCAATGCCGCCCGTGCCGGAAGATGAATAAGAGTATTTACCGGGGTTCTTCTTGATCTCAGCCAAAAACCCAGCGTAGTCTTTGGCCGGGAAGCTGGGGTGCACCGCGATCACATTGGGCGTGGCCGCAATGTTGATGATGGGCGTGAAATCGGTCAGGGAGTTGTACGGAATCTTGGGGTTGATGGCCGGGTTGGACGCCGTGGTCGACACCGTGGCCATGCCCAGGTTGTAGCCATCGGGTGCAGCGCGGGCGGTTTCAGTCGCACCCACCACACCGCCGCCACCGGCTTTGTTTTCAACGATGACGCTTTGACCCAAAACTTTGCCCAAGGGCTCGGCAATCACGCGGGCCACGATGTCGGTCGTGCCGCCGGGTGCAAAAGGCACTTGCAAGCGGATGGTTTTGTTGGGATAGGCCTGCGCCCAAACACTGCCGCTGGCCAAGACGGTCGCGGCCAGACCCGCCACAGAAACAAAAGAAAGACGCTTCATGCAAAAAACTCCTCAAAAAGGGGTCCATCATAGGGACAAACAGAGCAGGCCAAAGCGGGGAATACCCACAAAACCAGCAAAAAAATCAACACCTGAACCCAAGTGACACGGCCATGGGCTGGCCCGGTGCTGGGTTTGTTATCCTAGCCGAGTGAACTTTGCGCAACTCCTCATCCCGGATTTTTCCTTGATCCTGTGCGGCTATTTGATATGCCGCTTCACGGCCCTGAACCGTTCGGTGTGGCAACAAGTCGACAGCCTGGTTTATTTTTTCTTGTTTCCGGTTTTGCTGTTTCACTCGATTGTGAAAAGCCCACTCGACGTGGTGGCCGCTTCCAGCCTGATCGGCGCGGGTTTGAGCCTGGCGGCCTGCAGCATTTTGTTGTCTTACACCCTGCCCTATTGGCCTCTCATCGGCCCCCGTTTGGACCGGCGTGACCACGCCGCCAGTGCCCAAATCGCTTTTCGCTTCAACTCCTTCATTGGCATAGCGCTGGCCGAGCGCTTGGCCGGGCCCCAGGGCTTGTTGCTGATCGCCGTGTTGATTGGTTTTTGCGTGCCCCTGTTCAACATTGGGGCCGTCTGGCCCATGGCGCGCCAAGCCAACACCGGCTTTTTGCGCGAGCTGGTGCGCAACCCGCTGATCATCGCCACGGCGTCGGGCTTGGTGGCCAATTTGCTGGGCTTTCGGATGCCCACTTGGATCGAACCCAGCGTCAGCCGCATTGGCTCGGCGTCTTTGGCCCTGGGCTTGATGGCCGCAGGCGCAGGCATGCAGCTGGACTCTTTGCGGCAAGGCAAGTTGTTGGGCGCTTGTGTGCTGACGATCAAACACCTGGTCATGCCTTTGATCGCATTGGGCATGTGCCTGCTGTTCCGGCTTGACACGGTGCAGTCCACCATCTTGTTGGCTTTTTCGGCCCTGCCCACGGCGTCCACTTGCTATGTTTTGGCAGCGCGCATGGGCTACAACGGGCCTTATGTCGCCGGCTTGGTGACTCTGTCCACCTTGGGGGGGTTGGTCAGTCTGCCATTTGCACTGGGCGTGCTGCGCAGCCATGCGATTTAGCGTTTGAGCAGGTCAAGCTCTCCCCAGTGACCAGGCCACTTGCTCTTGCACCACCGGGTCTGCGTGTTGGGCCCAGGCCGTCAAGGTTTTCAGCAAAGCCTCACGTTCCTGTGACTTCAAAGACGGCGAGGTGAATGCGTTGCCAGCGGCCAAGGCCAGGTTGCGCAACCAGCGGGCGTGGCCAATACGGCGGATGGCGCTGCCTTCGGTGCGGCGCAAAAAGTCGGATTCGCTCCAGGCCATCAGTTCAGCGATGCTGCCCACGCCCAAACCGTCGCGGGCCTGCCAGTCGGGCAAGGGGCTGAGTTGCGCAAACTTGTTCCATGGGCAGGCCAGCTGGCAGTCGTCGCAGCCGTAAATGCGGTTGCCGATCAGCGGGCGCAAGGCTTCGTCGATCGGCCCGGCATGCTCGATCGTCAAATAAGAGATGCAGCGCCTCGCATCCAGTTTGTAGGGCCCCACGATGGCCTGGGTGGGGCACAGGTCCATGCAGGCGGTGCAGTGGCCGCAGTGGGCCGATGTGGCGGGGGGTCTCGGTCAGGGCCAAATCCACAAACAACTCGCCCAGAAAAAACATCGACCCCGCCTCCCGGCTAAGCACCAGCGTGTGTTTGCCGCGCCAGCCCAAGCCACTGCGGGTGGCGAGCTCGGCCTCCATCACCGGGGCCGAATCGGTGAACACGCGGTGGCCAAAGGGGCCAATGGCCTCGGCGATGCGGTCCTGCAGTTTTTGCAGGCGCGAGCGCAAAACCTTGTGGTAATCGCGCCCCCGGGCATAGAGCGAGACCACCGCCTCACCCGGCTGCAAACTGCGGGCGGTTTCGCGGGCCAGCCAGTCGGGCGGCGTGTCCGCAGGCAGGTAATCCATGCGGGCGGTGATCACGCTGACTGTGCCCGGCACCAGCTGGGCCGGACGGGCGCGCTTCATGCCATGGCTTTCCATGTAAGCCATGCTGCCGTGAAAGCCCGCGTCCAACCAAGCTTGTAAACCGGGCTCTGCCGAGGACAAATCGATACCGCTCACGCCAATTTGGGACAATCCCAACTCACGCGCCCAGATCTGGATCTGGGCCCACAGTTCAAGAAGGTCGATTTGAGTACGTTGAGCAGTCACACGCCGATTGTAGGAAGCCCCACCCCCCCAGCCCATTGGGAGGGCTTGTGGCCGAACGAGGCCGCCACACAGGCCTTTGCCACGCAACTGGCGCAAGGCCTCGGCCAATGGCCCGGCGGGCGCGATGCGCGCATCGAGCTGCGCGGCAACCTGGGTGCGGGCAAAACCACTTTGGTGCGCCACCTGCTGCGAGCGGCCGGG
>JACDQO010000252.1 GCA_015657605.1 Limnohabitans sp.
GCGCAAGGGCGATGCCATCACCGGCCTGCCCAAGGACCAGGGCGATGCGATGGTGTTCCATGCGGGCACCACCGAAAAAGAGGGCCAAATCCTGACGTCGGGTGGGCGTGTGCTGTGCGTCACGGCCCTGGCCGATTCGGTCAAGCAGGCGCAACAAAAAGCCTACCAAACCGCCAGTCCGATTGCCTTTGACGGCATGCAGATGCGCCAGGACATTGGTTACCGCGCGATCAAAAACTGAAACACCACCTCTTTCATGAGCTCCTTGACCCGCCATCCCGTCACTTTCAAGGGCTCCCGTCTGGCCGGTTGGATTTTGAAAATGCTCGGTTGGCGCTTGGACTTTGAGGGCTTTCCCACCCGTCAGGGTGTGGCCATTGTTTACCCGCACACCAGCAACTGGGATTTCCCCATCGGCATGCTGGCCAAATGGGCGCTGGGCATTCCGGCGCACTTTTGGGGCAAGGACTCGCTGTTCAAGTTTCCGGTGGTCGGTGCTTGGATGCGCTGGGTGGGCGGTATCCCGATTGACCGCAGCTCCTCTCGCGGTGTGGTGGGCCAGATGGTGCATGTCTTTGAGCAGCACAAGCAAAACGATCATTTGCTCTGGCTGGGCCTGGCCCCGGAGGGCACACGCAGCTTCACACCCGGCTGGCGCAGTGGCTTTTACCAACTGGCCTTGGGTGCGCAAGTGCCTCTGGCGCTCGTCAAGCTCGACTGGGGTCAGCGCCGCTTCAGTGTGGTCGACTTTTACGATCTGACGGGCCAAGTTGAGCGCGATTACGCCCACATGGCCCAGGTCTTTGAAGGCGTCAAAGGCTTCCATGAACACCAAATGGGACCCATACTCCCCTGGAGTCCAGGCCAGGCGCTTGACTCTGCCCGCCTGAAACCCTGAAGAATTTCTGAACCTTTTTAATGTCCAAATCCACCATGAGCACCCCTTTTGAACTCGGCACCGTCAAAAACTATCTTGTCGGTTTGCAGTCGCGCATCACCGGGGCCTTGACCGACCTGGATGGCACCCCTTTTTTGACCGATGCCTGGCAAAAGACCTGGCGAAAAACTCCAAGGCAATGGCATCACCCAGATTCTGGAAGGTGGGCCGATTTTTGAGCGGGCCGGTTGTGGCTTTTCGCACGTCACCGGGCCGCAGCTGCCGCCCTCGGCCACCCAGCACCGACCTGAGTTGGCTGGCTCGGCCTTTGAGGCGATGGGCGTTTCCTTGGTATTTCACCCGCGCAACCCCTATGTGCCCACGGTGCACATGAACGTGCGCATGATCGCGGCCAAGCCCGAGGGCAGGGCGCCTGTGGCCTGGTTTGGCGGTGGCATGGACCTGACGCCTTATTACGGCTTTGACGAAGACGCGGTGCATTTCCACCAGTCCTGCAAAGACGCCTTGAGCCCGTTTGGTGAGGCTTTGCACCCGCGTTTCAAAGCCTGGTGCGACGATTATTTTTGCAACAAACACCGCCGTGAACAGCGCGGCGTGGGCGGCATTTTCTTCGACGACTTTTCTGAATTGGGCATGGACCAGAGCTTTGCCATGCTGCAAAGCGTGGCCGATTCACTGCTGACGGCCTACATGCCCATCGTGATGCGCCGCAAGGACACGCCTTATGGCGAGCGCGAACGTGACTTTCAGTTGTACCGCCGTGGTCGCTATGTGGAGTTCAACTTGGTCTGGGACCGGGGCACACATTTTGGTCTGCAGTCCGGTGGTCGCACCGAATCCATCTTGCTGTCCATGCCGCCTGAAGTGCGTTGGTCGTATCAGCGCCAAGATGAAGCCGGCTCGCCGGAGGAACGCTTGCTCAGCCACTTTTTGGTGCCCAAGGACTGGGTTTGAGTCTGCTGCCTGCCATGCAAAAGGGCCCAGCCGCTGTGCAGCGCCTGGGCGTTTTTGGCGGAGCGTTCGACCCGCCGCATGTTGCCCATGTGGCCTTGGTGGAGGCCGCCATCGCCCAGCTTCAGCTCGACCGGGTTCAAGTTTTGCCGACAGGTCAGGCTTGGCACAAGCCTCGACAGCTGTCAGATGCAGCTGACCGATTGGCCATGACGCGTTTGGCCTTTGCGCATGTGCCGCAAGTGGTGGTAGACGACAGGGAAATCCTTCGCACAGGCCCCAGCTACACGGTGGACACCTTGCACGAGTTGCGGGTCGAATATCCGCAGGCGCAGCTGTATTTGCTGCTGGGCGACGACCAGCGGCGAGCTTTGCCGGCCTGGCACCAGATCGGTGAAATTGCCCGTATCGCTATAATTTGCGCCGCAGACCGTGACATGGCCGTGCGTGCCTGGAACGAAGAACCCGTCACGCCATCCCCAAGCCCACCCTTTCCCGACATCCTGCAAGCGCGCATTTGCACTCTGGACATGCCGCTGATGCCCCACAGTGCCACGGACATCCGTGTGCTGGCGGCCACACAGCAGGCCCTGACGGGCTTGGTATCCCCCCGCTGTTGAGCGCTATATTCACGAACACCACCTTTACAGGCCCCATTGATGACCGAAAACGCTGCCAAAAAAGACATTCAGAAACTCCAACGGGCCATTGTGGACGCTCTGGAAGACGTCAAGGCCCAAGAAATCCAAGTGTTTGACACCGAGCACCTGTCCTCGCTGTTTGAGCGGGTCATCATCGCTTCGGGGACTTCTAACCGTCAGACCAAAGCGCTGGCCGCCAGCGTGCGCGACAAAGTGCGCAACGCCGGTTTTGGCAAGCCCCGCATTGAGGGCGAAGACAACGGCGAGTGGATCATTGTTGATTGCGGCCCGGCCGTGGTGCACGTCATGCAGCCCACCATCCGCACTTATTACAACCTGGAAGAAATCTGGGGTGGCACGCCAGTGCGCCTGAAGTTCGGTGCTCCCAAGCCCGCAGCAACGGCCGAAACCAAGGGCCACATCAAAAACTCGGTGGCGAAAAAGGCCCCTGTCAAACCAGCGGCCAAATCTTCTGCTGCCAAAACACCCGCAGCCAAGAAGTCTGCCGCCAAACCTGCCGCGCCATCTGCAGCCAAAGCCAAACCCGCGTTGAAGGCACCTGCAAAATCGGCCAAAGCAGCGGCCAAACCAGCGGCCAAAACTGCAGCCAAATCGGCCCCGAAAGCCAGCAGCCCCACCAGCAAGCCCACGGTGAAGACGGTGGGCAAGCCCACGTCCAAACCTGCCGCTAAAACAGCAGCCAAGTCGGCGGCCAAGCCCGCAGCCAAAAAGGCCCCAGCACGCAAGACTGTGCAGGCGGCCACTCGCCGCAAAGCCGATTGATCTTGCATGAAGCTGCTGATCGTTGCGGTCGGCCTGCGCGTGCCCGATTGGGCCCAGACGGCTTGGGACGACTACGCCAAACGTTTTCCGCCTGAGCTCAAGGTCGAGCTCAAGGCCGTGAAAACCGAGCCCGGGGCTCGAAAACCTTGCCCAATCTCTATGCGGCCGAGCGCCAGCGCATCGAAGCCGCCATTCCGCGTGGCACCCGCATTGTGGTGCTTGACGAGCGCGGTTCCAACCTCACCACGCAGGCCCTGGCCACGCGCTTGACCAGCTGGCAGCTCGGCGGGGACGACGTGGCGTTGGTCATTGGCGGCCCCGACGGTTTGGAGCCCGAATTCCGGCAAGCCGCGCACGAGCGCATCCGCTTGTCGGACTTGACTTTGCCCCATGCCATGGCCCGCGTGCTGTTGATCGAACAACTCTATCGCGCCTGGTCCATCAACGCCAACCACCCTTACCATCGCGAATGAGCGACTTCATTTACCTCGCCTCCCAAAGCCCCCGGCGCAGTCAGCTGCTCGACCAAATTGGGGTGGCGCACCAGCTGCTTTTGGCCGGGCCGGATGAAGATGCGGAGTCTTTGGAAGACGTGCGTGGCGCCGAAGCACCTGGGCGGTATGTGGCGCGTGTCACAGGGCTCAAACTCGATGCCGCCGTGCAGCGCATGAAGCGCCAGGGTCTGCCTGCTGCGCCCGTGCTGTGCGCCGACACCACCGTGTGCTTGGGGCCTGAGATTTTGGGTAAACCAGTTGATGAGGCCGATGCCGTGCGCATCCTGAAACGGCTCTCTGGCCAGACCCACCGCGTATTGACCGCCGTTGCTGCACAAAAAGGGCTCAAACGGGTGGCGACGGTGTCCCAATCCTGGGTCCGTTTCGCGCCCATGACCAGTGCCCAAATCCGTGCCTATGTGACCACGGGGGAACCCATGGGCAAAGCGGGCGCTTACGGGGTGCAGGGCAGGGCGGCTGCCCATATTGCGCAGATTCGGGGCAGTTATTCGGGCATCATGGGTCTCCCGCTTTTTGAAACGGCCGCCTTGCTGCGCAGTTTGGGCGTGCGCTGCTGAAATTTTTGAACCCAATTCCCCCATGCAACAAGATATTTTGGTCAATTGGTCACCCCAAGAAACGAGGGTCGCGGTGGTCGAATTTGGCGCGGTGCAAGAGCTGCATGTCGAGCGCACGCTTGAGCGCGGCCTGGTCGGCAACGTGTACCTGGGCAAAGTGGCCCGCGTACTGCCGGGCATGCAATCGGCCTTCATCGACATCGGTCTGGACAAAGCGGCCTTTTTGCATGTGGCCGACTTGTGGCAAAAGCATGCCGAGGGCGAGGCCTCAGCGGCACGCACGGGCCAGCCGCTGGTGCCGATTGAAAAGCAGGTGTTCGAGGGCCGCGCCATCATGGTGCAGGTCATCAAGGACCCCATGGGCACCAAAGGTGCCCGTTTGTCGACGCAGATCAGCATCGCTGGACGCCATTTGGTGTACCTGCCGCAAGACGACCACATCGGTGTATCCCAAAAAATCCCGGCCGACCAGCGCGATGCGCTGCGCCAAAGGCTGCAGGCCTTGGTGGGCCCTGCCGGGGGAGGCTTCATTTGCGCACCAATGCCGAAGACTCCAGCGATGAAGAGTTGAGCGACGACATCGACTATTTGCGCAAGACCTGGGCGCGTACCAAAGAGGCGTCGCTGCGTTTGCCGCCCGGCTCCTTGTTGCACCAAGACCTGACGCTTTTGCAAAGGGTTTTGCGCGATTTGGTGGGAGAGGCCACCCAAAGCATCCGGATCGATTCACAAGAGCAGTTTGCCAAGCTTCAGGCTTTTGGTCAGGAGTTCATGCCCAAAGCGGCCGAGCGCTTGCAGCATTACAAGGGCGAGCGGCCGATCTTTGACCTTTATGCGATCGACGAGGAAATTGCCAAGGCGCTGGGCCGCAGGGTAGACCTGAAGTCAGGTGGCTACCTGATCATCGAC
>JACDQO010000253.1 GCA_015657605.1 Limnohabitans sp.
CAACGAACAACAAATCGTGCGCTGGATCATGAACACCCTGGACAAGACCCAAGGGCAGACCCTTCAGGTCACCCACCAGGAAATTGCGGACATTCTGGGCATTCGGCGCGAATCGGTCACCTTGGCTGCCGGCAAATTGAGCCATGAGGGCTTGATCAACGTCACACGGGGTCAATTGGAAGTGCTGGACCGCCCCGCCCTCGCCGCCAAAGCTTGCGAGTGCTACCGCGTGATGCATCCCGCCAAAAAGCATTGAAGCAGAACCCACCCCTTCAGAGCTTGAACATGCTGACCTCCTTGAAAAACGCCAAACGCGCCATCGGCTTGGGCATTGCCTTGATCGCAGCGGTGGTGCTCCTGCCGGCCATGGCCAACTTTCAAAGCATCAACGCCATCGTCAACACCCATTACACGGTCATCAAATCCCCCATAGAGGGTGCCCTGGACGGCTTCAGCAAAATGCCGGGCCAGCCCATCGCGCAAGGGGAGGAACTGGTCCGGATCAGCAACCTGCGGTTCAAGGAGAGTGCCGTCAATGAAATGGAGGTGGAGCAGAAAACCCTGAGCGAGAGAAGCTTGGGCCTGCAGCAACACCTGAAGAACCTTCAACAACTGCAAAAAGAGTTGCAAACCCGGGTCTCTGTTCACCGCAGCCACGAATTTCTCCGACTGGAGGAGCAGCTCGCGCAAGCCAAAGCCGAGAAGAAAGCCCAGGAAAGCCTGATCCGCGAGCAACAGTTGCTCTCCCAGCGCAACGCGCTGCTGGTCAAGGAAAACTTCATCTCCCCCGCCCAAAACGAGGCCGCGCAATACGCACTCGAAGTCACCCTCAGCCGGCTCGACATCTTCCAAGCCCGCATCCGGCTGCTGGAGACCGAAAAGCAAGCGGTCCAACGCTTTGTCTACCTGGGCGAGGGGCGCAACGACGTGCCCTACACACAGCAACGCTTGGATGACGTGCGACTGCAAATCACCGACGTGGCCGCCCGCCTGCGCGAAAACGAACGACGCAGCGCGGATGTGCAATTGCAGATCCGCAAGGAGCGGGACAGCATGGCCGTGTCGCGCGAAGTGCGCATGCTCGCACCCAGCCAAGGCGTGTTGTGGCGCAAATTTGGCAGCAGCGGGACCGAAGTGGTGATCGGCACAGACCTCGCCCATGTGATCTCTTGCGACAACCTGTTCCTGGATGTGGCCGTTCCGGAGTCATCGCTCGAATCGTTTCAAATCGGCAAAGCGGTTCAGTACCGACTGATAGGGAGCACCGCCTGGTTGACGGGCCACATCGATGCCGTGACGGGCAGTGGCAACAACTTGCAAGACGTGACCTTGGTCGCGCAACTGCAACGTGAAAAAAAGGACGCCCGGATTTTCGTGAAGATCGCGTCAGCTGACTTGCACAAAGCCCAAGAAAACTTGTGTTACGCCGGTCGCAAAGTCGATGTCAAAGTGCCCCGCGACTGGCGTCCCTCGGTCTGGCTCAGCCGGGTCAGCTCGTTTTTCATCTGACCTTCTCCATGGCCTACATCCCCTTGCTGTTGGTCACAGTTTTCTTTTTGCTGGTGTGGGACAGCCAGCGAAGCAACCTCAGGGTCAGGCAGATGGTGTGCCTGCTTCCCGTGCTGCTGTGTTTGCAGTACTTGGCCTGGCGCTTGTTCAACACCGTGTGGACTGATCAAGGCGACAGCGCTTGGGCTCAGTCTTGGATCTGGGGTGTCTGGGGCGTTGAAATTTTGGCCTTCATCGAGGTGGCGATCTTCCTGTTGATCATGAGCCGGACCAACACCCGAAGCGCGCAAGCTGACCATCACCGCATGCCCAGCCCCTTGCCTGAGGTGGACATTTTCATTCCGACCTACAACGAGCCACTGGACGTCCTGGAAAAAACCATTGTGGCTGCAGCGGCGGTGGACTACCCGCACAAAACCGTCTGGGTGCTGGACGATGGCAAGCGCGATTGGTTGCGCCAGTTTTGCGAAGAAACTGGCGTGCGCTATTTGACACGCGCCGACAACGCGCACGCCAAGGCGGGCAACATGAACCACGCCTTGGCCCATGCCAAGGGCCAGTTCATCGCGGTCTTTGACGCGGACTTTGTCCCCTCCGCAAATTTCATTCGGCGCACCCTGGGGTTTTTCGAAGACCCGGCCATTGGCATCGTTCAGACGCCTCAGCACTTCTACAACCAAGACCCGATCCAAACCAACCTGGGCCTGATGCAGGCCTATCCGGACGAGCAGCGCTTGTTTTTTGACCAAATGGCCGCTTCCCGCGATGCTTGGCAGGCGGCATTTTGCTGCGGCTCTTGCAGCATCATGCGCCGCCAAGCGGTCGATGCCATCGGCGGCATTCCCACCCAAAGCATCACCGAAGACTTGCTCACCACCTTGGTCATGCTGCGCAAGGGCTACCAAACCATTTACCTCAATGAACGCCTGAGCATGGGGCTGGCGGCCGAATCGATCGAAGGCTTCTTCGTGCAGCGCGAACGCTGGTGCCGAGGGGCCATTCAGTCCTTGTATCTTCCAGCTGGCCCTTTAGGCCCCGGTCTGGGCTTCATGCAACGCATCCTGTTTTTCCCCACCAGTTGGCTCACGCAATACGCCGTGCGCTTGATGCTGATTGCGATTCCGCTGGCGTATCTGCTGCTGGGCTGGTTGCCTTTTCACTTCACCGATTCGGCAGACATGGTGTTTTACCAACTGCCCGTTTTCTTGTCGTTTTTTCTGGCCATGCGCTGGCTGGTCGGCGGTCATTTCTCACCGCTGGTCTCTGGTCCCGTTGGCGTGTTTGCCAGCTTCAGATTGGGACCCACCGTGTTGGCCTCGCTCATCAAGCCCTTTGGCCAACCATTCAAAGTCACCCCCAAAGGCTCGGACGCTGTCCAAGGCCGTCAGGTGGACCTGTTCAGTCTGGGCATGATTTTGACGTGCATGGCCCTGACCTTGGTGGGCTTGCTGATGAACGTTGTGCCCGAGCTGGCGGTGGTGCCGCACGACGAGTTTTTTCCGATTGCCATGTTTTGGTCCATGCTCAACGTGGTCACTTTGGGCTTGGCCGCTTTGCTTTGTTTTGAAGGCCCACGCTTGCGAAAGGAAGAGCGCTTCGTGATGGCGGAATCGGCCACCTTCCACGATGGCGAAACCAGCATCCCGGCTGAGCTCATCGATGCCAGCATCGGCGGTTGCAAATTGGCGCTGCCTGAGACAGCCCACGTCAGTTTTCAAAAAAGACAAGACCAGCCTGACGGTGCAAGGCGTTGGACGCGTGACGATCCAACCCGTGCGGCAACACCACGGTCACCTGGCGGCCACTTTTGAATACAGCAGCCAGGCGCAACGCCACGCCATGGTCTGCAAACTTTTTTCGGGCCGTTACAGCACGGAGGCCCCCACGAGCAGCTCGACCCGTCAGTTGATGTCCTCTTTATGGGAGAAAACGTTCCATGGCTAAAACCCTTTTGACGTCTTTGAAGACCGCCCGCAGTGGACTGCATCGCACGGCAAAGGTCCTTGCGGCCTTTGTCTGTGCATGCGCCGCACAGACCTGGGGACAAACCCCAGGCCAGCCCCCAAAACCGCCAGTGTGGATCGGGTTTGACGACGCTTATGGCCTGAAAACCAATACCTCCGCCATGGCCACCGAATGGGGCATCAAGGCCGCGTTGGAAGAAATCAACGCCAATGGCGGCGTGCTCAATGGACGCCCCCTGAAGCTGATGACCACCGACAACAAAGGCATCTCGGCCAGAGGCAAAGACAATTTTGTCCAATTGGCGAGCACCCAAGACTTGGTGGCCGTCTTGACGGGTAAATTCAGTCCCATCAGCGTGGAGATGCTGCCCGAAGCGCACCGATTGAAGGTCCCCCTGATCAGCGTCTGGGGTTCCGCAGATCCCATCACAGACCACGACCACAAACCGTCCTACTCGTTTCGGGTCTCACTCAAGGACGACTGGGGTGTGGAAGCGATGATGAACCGCTTGTCCTCCAAATACAAGGTTCGGCAAGCTTGCGCGATCTTGCCCAACACGGCCTGGGGGCGCTCCGCAGAAAAAGTGATTCAGGGAAAGTCCGCTGCAAACGTCATCCAATTCCCGGTGGTGCGTTGGTACAACTGGGGTGACGCCTCTTTGAATGAGCAATACCAAGCCTGCCTGAGCTCGCGCACGCAAGGACTGCTGTTTGTCGGCAATGAAAAAGAAGGGGCCATATTGATCAAGGAAGTAGCAGCTCAACCCGAATCCAAGCGCATGCCTGTGGTGTCGCATTGGGGTGCAGTGGGCGGCACCTTGCATGAGTTGGTCGGTGAAGATCTGTCCATGGTGCGCATCGATTTCATCCAGACCTTCACCTTCATCAACAACAAACGGCCCCGTGCCGTTTACCTCGCCGACTGGATCTTGAAAAACAATGCCCTCCAAAGCAGGCACGACATTCCCAGCCCCATAGGCGCTGCACATGCCTACGACACCGTCCATCTGCTGGCCAAGGCGATTGACACCGCGAAAACCACAGCGCCACACAAAATAAGGGACGCCTTGGAAAAATTGCCCCCATTCCATGGCGCCGTCCGGCACTACACCAAGCCCTTCACGCCAAACCGGCATGACGCTCTGGACAAATCGCAAGTTCTGTTTGTCAAGTTGACGGCTTTGGGGCATTTGATCCCGCAGGACTGACATGGGGAGATCGACCACGCTCAAATCCCAAATCAGCCATGACGTGTTCAGGCTGTTTGGTGCCTACATTTTGGGCGTGACCTCCATCAGCATGCTCCTAGCCATTTATGGCATTTTTTTCTACCAGCAAGAAGAATTCAGGCACTACAAGGCATTGATCTCCACTCGGCTGAGCGCTGAAATCAACGCTTCTTTCCGGCAAGCCAATGATTTGGCCGATTCGACCGAGGTCTGGACCGGTCTGACCGACTCGGTGGGCAGGGGTTCGTACCTCGTGCCCCTGCTGGACAAAGCCAACCAAAGCAAATACTTCAAATTGGACCTGCTCGATTATTTGGGCCGCTCATTCATCCAAAGCAGCCATTCCTTGAGTTTGCTTTTCGACGCGCCAGCCAACATTCAAAAAACCATCGAGGATCACCAGACTCATTTGGAACTGGCCACCATGGACCACACTGACTATGTGGTGGTCAGTGTGCCCATCAAGGCCGACTTCACAGACAGCACCATTGGCGTGGTTTTGCTTCACCTGGATGTTGACAAGATCATGGCCACGCTGAATTTCCC
>JACDQO010000031.1 GCA_015657605.1 Limnohabitans sp.
GCGGCCTTTGTGGAACACCGGGGTTTCGGGGAGTTCAGGTATTTGGGTGTGCCGCTGCCGATCACCGCCCGCCAAAGCCGATGCACTCACCTTTGATGTTGCGGATCGGGAACATGATGCGGTCGCGAAAACGGTCGTAGCGCTTGTCGTCTTCCTCGTTGACGATCACCAAGCCCGATTCGGCCAGCAGCGGGTCGTCGTATTTGGGGAAGATGCTGGCCAGACTGCGCCAGCCCTCGGGCGCGTAGCCCAGACCAAAGCGCTTGGCGATCTGGCCTGACAGGCCACGGCCCTTGAGGTAGTCGATGGCGTGCGGCGTTATTTTGAGCTGCTCGCGGTAGGCCTCGCCCGCTTTTTCCAGCACATCGCTCAGGCTGTCTTGTTTGGCCTTGGCGGCAGCGGCTTTGGCGCGGTCTTCGGGCGATTGCTGTTCTTCGGGCACCACCATGCCGGTTTGCTGGGCCAGGTCCTTCACCGCTTCGATGAAGGTCATGCCCGCGTGTTCCATCAAAAAGCCGATGGCGTTGCCGTTTTTGCCGCAGCCAAAGCAGTGGAAAAACTGCTTGGTGGGGCTGACGCTGAAGCTGGGGGATTTCTCGCCATGGAAGGGGCACAGGCCCATGAAGTTGGCGCCGCCTTTCTTGAGCTGCACGTACTTGCCCACGATGTCGACCACGTCGACGCGGGACAGCAACTCCTGGATGAAAGACTGGGGGATGGCCATCGGGGTATTTTCACCGATAAGAAAGGCCAGCTTGGGCTTGTTTCGGGGCAAACCAGCATGGATTTCAGCTCTGGGTCAGGCAAACTCTGCACCATACGCCTTCAAGCCCAAACGGAATGCCACCATGAGTGAAACCAAAGTCAGCATCTTTGACCAAGACTTGCCCCAAACCCCCGCCAACCACGCGCCGATTTCGCCGCTGAGCTTCATCGAGCGCACGGCCGAGGTGTACCCCCATCGCCTGGCCATCGTGCATGGCGATTTGCGCCAGGACTGGGTCAGCACCTACCGCCGCACCCGCCAGCTGGCCAGTGCGCTCACGCAGGTGGGCATTGGCAAAAACGACACGGTGGCCGTGATGCTGCCCAACACGCCGCCGATGGTGGAGGCGCACTTCGGCATCCCCATGGTCGGTGCGGTGCTCAACGCCCTGAACACCCGGCTCGACCCAGAAACCGTGGCCTTCATGCTGGACCACGGCGAGGCCAAGGCGGTGATCGTGGACCCGGAGTTTGCGGGGGTGATGAAAAAAGCGCTGGCGCTGCGCCAGTCCACACGACCCTTGCTGGTGATCGACGTGGAGGACGCGCTGTACACCGGCCCCATCGAAAAGCTCGGCGAGTTGACTTACGAGGCGTTTGTGGCCAGCGGTGACGCCGACTTTGCCTGGAGCCTGCCCGCCAACGAGTGGGACGCGATTGCGCTGAACTACACCAGCGGCACCACCGGCAACCCCAAGGGCGTGGTCTACCACCACCGGGGCGCGGCCACCAATGCGATCTCGAACATTCTGGAATGGGACATGCCCAAGCACGCGGTCTACATGTGGACCCTGCCCATGTTCCATTGCAACGGCTGGTGCTTTCCGTGGACGGTGGCGGCGCGTGCGGGCGTGAACGTGTGTTTGCGCAAGGTTGGACGCAC
>JACDQO010000254.1 GCA_015657605.1 Limnohabitans sp.
GCCGGCTCGGCGGATTGCCAGGTGGCAGCCCCGCACACCGACGACTCCACCAGCGCAATGCCCCGCTCGCGGTAGCGCACTGCGACCTCGGGAGCAGGATGGCCGAACCGGTTGCGGTAACCCGCCTGCACCAGCGCAATCTGGGGCTGCAAGGCCTGCAAGAAGGGCTGACTCGACGAGGTCTTGCTGCCGTGGTGCGGCGCCAGCAAAACGTCCACGGGGCTCAGGCCCAAGTCCACCAGCGCCAGCTCTTGGCGGGCCTCGATGTCGCCCGCCAGCAGAGCACTGCCCTGCGGAGTGCTGATGCGCAACACGCAGCTGACTTCATTGGGCTTGGGCTTTTTCGGCGGCAAGGCCGTAGGCGGCGGGTGCAACACCTCAAAGACCACCCCATCCCACACCCAGGACTGTCCCGCATGGCAACGCGTCCAGCCCGGCCTGAGGGCGTGCAAAGGGTGCTCGTCTTCGAGCGAAGACCACAGTGCCGCTTGGGGTTGCATGGCCAGCACCGCAGCCGCGCCGCCCGTGTGGTCGCTGTCGCGGTGGCTGAGCATCAAGGTGTCGATGCGCTCGCCCATCTGGGCCAGCAAAGGCACCAGCACGCGGTGTCCGGCATCGCTCTCCGCGGAATAACGGGGTCCCGCGTCGTACAACAGGCTGTGCTTGGCGGTGCGCACCAAGACCGCATTGCCCTGCCCCACATCGGCCGCCAACAACTCAAACTGCCCGTGCACCGGGCGTGGAGGCGACCAAAACAAGACGGGCCAAAGCATGGGCAAGCACAGCAGCTTCCAAGACCAAGGCATGCGCAACACCAAGGCCAAAGCCCCCAACAGCGCCAGCAAGGCCAAGCCCCAAGGCGGCATGGCCGTGGACACGCTGGCCAACGGCCAAGCCGAAAGCCCATTCAGCAGGACCGACAAAGGCTGCAAGGCCCAAGAGGCCAAATCCCAAAACCCAGAGTTCAACACCCCCAACAAAGCCAGTGGCGTGATGACCAAGGTCACCCAGGGAATGGCCAACACATTGGCCAGCAAGCCCACCAAAGACACCTGCCCAAAGAACAGCAAGGTCAAAGGTGCCAGCGCCAAAGTGATCTTGGCCTGTTCGCGCAACAAAGACCCCAAACCGGACCCAAACCAGGCCAGCCAGGCCCCAGCATTTTGCGCACTTAAGTGGTGCATTTTGGATCCACCCCATAACCTGTCACGCCAACTTGGTGCATTGCCCCTTTCTGGTGCGGCGCTCGGCAAGCTCTGGCCTGGATGACCAGACGCCATCAACACCCCCACGGCCACAAAACTCAGCCAAAAACCGGGTTGTAACAAAGCCCATGGGTCCCAGACCAGCACCACAGCACAGGCCATCAGCCAGACCAAGGCACCATGCCAGTGGCGGGCCGAGACCCTGAGCACCACCACCACCCCCAGCATCAACAAGGTGCGCTGCGCGGGCAACCCCCAACCACTGAACAAGGCATAAAACCCCGCCAAGAACAAACCCGCCACAGCGCCCACATGCACCGCAGGCCAACGCAAAGGCCCCACAAAACCCCATAAGGCCGATCGCCGCCAAGCCCAGCCCACCAGCGCTGAGGCCAACCAGGCAAACATGGTCACATGCA
>JACDQO010000255.1 GCA_015657605.1 Limnohabitans sp.
CACACCGGTGGTCGGGTTGACCTTGATTTGCAACTTCATCACGTCGCCGCAAGCGGGTGCACCGACCATGCCGGTGCCCACGCTGTCGTCGCCCTTGTCGAACGAACCGACGTTGCGGGGATTTTCGTAGTGGTCAACCACTTTTTCAGAATATGCCATGGTGTTTTCTCCGTATTCAGGTCAATGTCAGATCAGTGGGCCGCCCACTGAATGGTGCTCAAATCGATGCCATCTTTGTGCATTTCCCACAGGGGGCTCAAGTCGCGCAGCTTGGCCACGTTTTCGCGGATGGTCTTGATCGCGTAGTCAATGTCCTCTTCGGTGGACCAGCGGCCAATCGTCATGCGCAGGCTGCTGTGGGCCAACTCGTCACTGCGGCCCAAGGCGCGCAACACATAGCTGGGCTCCAAGCTGGCCGAAGTGCAGGCCGAGCCAGACGACACGGCCAAACCCTTGATGCCCATGATGAGCGATTCGCCTTCAACGAAGTTGAAGCTCATGTTGATGTTGTGCGGCACGCGCTGGGTGGCGTGGCCGTTCAAAAACACCTGCTCCAAGTCACTCAGGCCATTGATCAGGCGGTCGTGCAAAGCACGGGCCTTGGCGTTGTCTTGGGCCATTTCGAGCTTGGCGATGCGGAAAGCCTCGCCCATGCCCACGCACTGGTGGGTGGGCAAAGTGCCCGAGCGCATGCCACGCTCATGACCGCCACCGTGCATTTGCGCTTCCAGGCGCACGCGAGGCTTGCGGCGCACATACAAAGCGCCAATGCCCTTGGGGCCGTAGGTTTTGTGCGAGGCCAGGCTCATCAGGTCAATGGGCAACTGGGCCATGTCGATCTCGACCTTGCCGGTGGCCTGGGCCGCATCGACGTGGAAGATGATGCCTTTTTCGCGGCACAGATTGCCAATCGCGGTCACATCCTGAATGACGCCGATTTCGTTGTTCACGAACATCACGCTGACCAAGATGGTGTCGGGGCGAATCGCAGCTTTGAGCGCATCCATGCTGAGCAAGCCATCGGCCTGCACGTCGAGGTACGTGACCTCAAAACCCTGGCGCTCCAGCTCGCGCATGGTGTCGAGCACGGCTTTGTGCTCGGTCTTGACGGTGATCAGGTGCTTACCGCGTGACTTGTAAAAGTGCGCAGCGCCCTTGATGGCCAGGTTGTTCGATTCTGTGGCCCCGCTGGTCCAGACGATTTCGCGGGAGTCGGCGCCGATCAGGTCAGCCACTTGCTCACGGGCTTTTTCGACGGCGGCTTCGGCTTCCCAGCCCCAAGCGTGGGTGCGCGATGCGGGGTTGCCAAAGTGTTCACGCAACCAAGGCACGATGGCGTCCACCACGCGAGGGTCGCAAGGGTTGGTGGCACCGTAGTCGAGGTAAATGGGGAAATGGGGTGTGGTCATGGTCTGGTCTTCTAGAAAATCAGGATTTGGCGAACATATTGCCCAGGTCAAACACCGAATTGGGCACATTCACACGGATAGGCTGGCTGATCGGCATGGGGGCAATCGCTCGCTTGAGGCTGGGCTTGTTTTCAACGACCAGGCCTTTGGCCAATTGGTCATCCACCAGCTTTTGCAGCGACACCGAGTCGAGAAACTCGACCATTTTGGAGTTGAGTGAGGCCCACAGATCGTGCGTCATGCAGCGGCCATCGCCGCCGTTGCAGTTCTCTTTGCCGCCGCAGTGGGTGGCGTCAATGGGCTCGTCCACCGACAAGATGATGTCGGCCACGGTGATTTCAGTGGATTTGCGGCCCAAGGTGTAACCGCCGCCAGGCCCACGGGTGGACTCGACCAGGTTGTGGCGGCGCAGCTTGCCGAACAACTGCTCTAAATAAGACAGTGAAATCTGTTGGCGCTGGCTGATGGCGGCCAAAGTCACAGGACCGGCGTCTTGGCGCAAGGCCAAATCGATCATGGCGGTGACGGCGAAACGGCCTTTGGTGGTTAAACGCATGACAGACTCCTGAAGTGGGTAGAAGCTCGGTCGGAGAATCGCCTGAGCGGGTTCCCGACTAAACGAGTCAAGTATACGACATACCCGATTAAATCACTCGGGTTATAGGGTTATGGAGCCAGCGCCTTGAAACACCATCTCAGGCACGGATCAAGGGCAGGATGTGTCTCCACCGGTGCGCCAAAAGCCTGCTCTTTCAGGATGGTCAGCTGGTCACGCACTTGGGCGGCTTTTTCGAACTCCAGGTTGCGGGCGTGTTCCATCATTTGCTTTTCCAACTGCTTGATGGCTTTGGCGATGTCTTTCTCGCTCATGTCCTCGACCTTGGCCCGCTGCAACGCGGCCTGCTCTAGGCGCTCGGCCTCTTTGCCGGACTTTTCGCTGTAAACGCCGTCAATCAGGTCCTTGACCTTTTTGACGATGCTCTTGGGCGTGATCCCCATGGCCTCGTTGTGGGCGAGCTGCTTGATGCGTCGGCGCTCGGTCTCGCCCATGGCTTTTTTCATGGACTCGGTGATGCGGTCAGCATACAAAATGGCGCGCCCATTCAGGTTGCGCGCCGCGCGGCCAATGGTCTGGATCAGACTGCGCTCAGCGCGCAAGAAGCCTTCTTTGTCAGCGTCCAGAATGGCGACCAGCGAGACCTCGGGAATGTCCAGACCTTCGCGCAACAGGTTGATGCCCACCAGCACATCGAAAGCACCCAAACGCAGGTCACGCAAAATTTCCACCCGCTCCACCGTGTCCACATCGCTGTGCAAATAGCGCACCTTCACGCCGTTGTCGCTCAGGTAATCGGTCAGCTGCTCGGCCATGCGCTTGGTCAGCGTGGTGATCAGCACGCGTTCGTGCTTGTCCACCCGGATGCGGATTTCTTGCAGCACGTCGTCCACCTGGTGGGTTGCTGGGCGCACCTCGACCTGCGGATCCACCAGCCCTGTGGGGCGCACGACTTGCTCGACCACTTTGCCCGAATGCGTCTTTTCTATAGTCGGCAGGAGTTGGCTGAAACAAAGATGCACTGGCGCAATGCGCTTTCAAACTCTTCAAAC
>JACDQO010000256.1 GCA_015657605.1 Limnohabitans sp.
GCCTCAGACCCCGCGCGCCCGATCTGCTTTGAACTGCGCCCTGAACTGCGAGAACTGACCCGCTTCAAGCGAAGCACGCACTTCGTTCATCAGGTTCAGGTAGTAGTGCAGGTTGTGGATGGTGGTCAGCATGGGGCCGAGCATTTCGCCGCAGCGGTCCAGGTGGTGCATGTAAGCGCGGCTAAAACCCTCACGCCCGCCTTGGTCCCAAGACACACCTGAAGTGCCTGCACAAGCATGGCAGGTGCAGCTGGTGTCCAGCGGTTGCGGGTCGTTTTTGTGGCGGGCGTTGCGCAGTTTCAGGTCGCCAAAGCGGGTGAACACCGTGCCGTTGCGGGCGTTGCGGGTGGGCATCACGCAGTCGAACATGTCCACGCCATCGGCCACGCCTTGCACCAAATCCTCGGGCGTGCCCACGCCCATCAGGTAGCGCGGTTTGTTGGCGGGCAGGCGGTGCGGGGTGTGCGCCATGATCTGCAGCATCAGGTCTTTGGGTTCGCCCACGCTCACGCCGCCCACCGCATAGCCGGGAAAGTCCATCTCCACCAGCGCTTCCAGCGATTCCTGGCGCAGGCTTTCAAACATGCCGCCTTGCACGATGCCAAACAGCGCGTTGGGATTTTCCAAGCGGGCGAATTCGTCTTTGGAGCGCACGGCCCAGCGCCGGCTCATCTCCATGGATTTGCGCGCTTCGGCTTCGGTCGTCAGGTGCCCCTTGGTCTCGTAGGGTGTGCACTCGTCGAGCTGCATCACGATGTCGGAGTTCAGGATGGTCTGGATCTGCATGCTGACCTCGGGCGACATGAACAGCTTGTCGCCGTTCACGGGGCTGGCAAAGGTCACGCCTTCTTCGGTGATCTTGCGCATGTCGCCCAGCGACCAGACCTGAAACCCGCCCGAGTCGGTCAGGATGGGCTTGTCCCATTTTTCAAATTGGTGCAAGCCGCCAAAGCCTTTCATGATGTCCAGTCCCGGGCGCATCCACAGGTGAAAGGTGTTGCCCAAAATGATCTGCGCGCCCATCTCGTGCAGGCTGCGCGGCATCACGCCTTTGACCGTGCCATACGTCCCCACGGGCATGAAGATGGGGGTTTGCACCACGCCATGGTTCAGGGTGAGCGTGCCACGGCGGGCGTGGCTGGAGGGGTCGGTTTTGAGCAGGTCGAATTGGAGCATGTAAGGCCTAAAGCTGAGGCCTGAATTGTAGGAGCTCACCCTGTGGTCGATTCTGCAAAAAACTCAGGCCAAAAACTCAGGCCATTTGTTCTGCGCTGGCTTTGCTGCCATCTCCGAAGCATTGCGCCACCAGCTCTCGTAACCACTGGTGCCCCGGGTCTTTGTGCAGGCGGGCGTGCCAGAACTGGTGAATGGCACTGCCATCCACTTTCATCGGAAGGGTGCGGGTGGTGAGGGCAAACGGGCGGGTCACGCGCTGTGCGAAGCGCTCGGGTACGGTGGCGATCAGATCGGAATGTCCCAGCACATCGCCCAAGGCCACGTAGTTCGGCACCGTCAGGCGAATGCGCCTTTGCAAGCCCTCTTGCTCCAGCGCTCCGGCAATGGCCTCGTCGATCCGTCCGTGCCCTGTGCCCGCAGCGATCACCCGCACATGGTCGGCAGCGGCAAAGTCGGCGAGTGCCAAGCGGGGCGCATTGGCCAGCGGATGGCCTTCGCGCATCAGGCAGACATAGGGCTGGCGAAACAGCGCTTGCTGGAAGAAGCCTGCTTGCAACTGCGGCAGCAGGCCCAGCGCCAAGTCGGTGCGGCCCGAGGCCATGTCCTCACCCAGGCTGGCGCTGGTCACCGCCACCACGTTCAGCGTGACGCCGGGTGCGCTTTGGGCCAGCGCGTCCATCAACACCGGCAGGAAATACATCTCGCCCACATCGGTCATGGCCAAGCTGAAGCGGCGCGTGCTGGTGGTCGGGTCAAAAGAGGCACGCACCTGCAGCGCTTGCTGCAGGCCGTCGAGCGCGGTGGCCACAGGTTCGGCCAGCTGCAAAGCGTAGGGCGTGGGCACCATGCCGCCTTGGGTACGCAAAAACAGGGGATCGTCCAGGCTGGTGCGCAAACGGCCCAAGGCGCTGCTGACGGCGGGCTGGCTCATGCCCAGCACCGTGGCCACCGCCGAGACGCGCTTTTCCCGCAGCAGGTGGTGAAACACCAGCAGCAGGTTCAGATCAAGGCGGGCGAGGTCCATGGCGTATTTGCTATTTGAAATGCGAATACTGATTATCTTTGAAATTCGATTTACGAAATTCAATCCTTTGGCCATGATCCACCTCAAGAATGTCGAGGAGACACCATGACCGAACACCCCATCCACTGGGAAACGGAAGGCACCAGCCGCGTTCCGTTTGCCGTGTACACCGACGAAGACCTGCACAAAAAGGAGCTGGAGCGCTTCTTCTACAAAAGCCATTGGAGCTATGTGGGCCTGGAGGCTGAAGTGCCCAACCCGGGTGACTTCAAGCGCACCGTGGTGGGCGAGCGCTCGGTCATCATGACGCGGGCCGCCGACGGGCAGATCCATGTGGTCGAAAACGTCTGCGCCCACCGGGGCATGCAGTTTTGCCGCGAGCGCCACGGCAACAAAAAAGAATTTGTCTGCCCTTACCACCAGTGGAGTTACACGCTCAAGGGCGATTTGCAGGGCGTGCCGTTTCGGCGAGGCGTGCGGCAAGACGGCAAGCTCAATGGCGGCATGCCCGCCGACTTTGACCCCAAAGACCACGGCCTCACGGCCCTGAAAGTCGCCACGCGCGGCGGCGTGGTGTTCGCGTCGTTTGACCATGCCGTGGAGTCGCTCGAAGACTTCATGGGGCCGACCATCCTCAAGTACTTTGACCGTCTGTTCAACGGCCGCAAGCTGGTGGTGTTGGGCTACAACCGCCAGCGCATTCCGGGCAACTGGAAGCTGATGCAAGAGAACATCAAAGACCCGTACCACCCCGGCTTGCTGCACACCTGGTTTGTGACCTTTGGCCTCTGGCGTGCTGACAACAAGAGTGAGCTGCGCATGGACGCGCACCACCGCCACGCGGCCATGATCTCGACCCGGGGCAGCGCGGGCCAGGCCACGGGGCAGGCCTCGCAGGTCACACAAGTGAGCAGCTTCAAAGAGCGCATGCAGCTGCACGACGCCAGCTTTTTGGACATCGTGCTCGAGGGCTGGTGGCAAATGGAAGACCAGATGCCCACCGCGGTGATGATGACGCTGTTCCCCAGTGTGATTTTTCAGCAGCAGGTCAACAGCGTGTCCACTCGGCACATCCAGCCCGATGGGCATGGTGCGTTTGACTTTGTCTGGACCCACTTCGGTTTTGAAGACGACACGCCCGAGATGACCGAGCGCCGCTTGCGCCAATCCAACCTGTTTGGCCCGGCCGGCTTTGTGAGCGCAGACGATGGCGAAGTGATCGAGTTTTCGCAACAAGCCTTTGAGACCAAACCCGAGCACCGCATGCTGGTCGAGCTGGGTGGGCGCGATGTGGGCGAGACCGACCACATGGTGACCGAAACGCTCATTCGGGGCATGTATGAATATTGGCGCAAAGTGATGGAGGCATGAACCCCATGAGCACGATCCCCATGGTGAATTTTGAAACACACATGGCCCTGGGCCGCCTGTACGCCGATTACGCACTGGCCGTAGACAGCGGCCATTGGGATTTGTGGCCCGAGTTCTTTACCGAGCAGTGCGTGTACAAACTCATCCCGCGAGAAAACCACGAGCGCGGCTTTCCGCTGTGCACGCTGTCCTTCACCAGCAAAGGCATGCTGAAAGACCGGGTCTACGGCATTCAAGAGACGCTGTACCACGACCCCTATTACCAGCGCCATGTGGTGGGCGCGCCGGTGGTGCGCCGCGTTGAGGGTGAACGCATCCATGCCGAGGCCAACTATGCGGTGTTCCGCACCAAGCTTGACAAGGCCAGCACCGTGTTCAATGTGGGCCGCTACATCGACACCATCGTGCCCACCCCCGAGGGCCTGAAGTTTGCCGAACGCCTGTGTGTGTACGACAGCGAAATGATCCCCAACGCCATCATCTACCCGATATGACCATGACCCACTGGACTGACGTGGCCGCCGAGGCCGATTTGTTTGAAGGCGCGGGCATCGCCGTGACGCCAGAGGACCAAGACATTGCGCTGTTCAGTGTCGATGGTGAGGTCTTCGCCATCAACAACGTCTGCACCCACGGCAACGCCAAACTGTGCGACGGCTTTGTGGAAGGCGACCATGTGGAGTGTCCGTTTCACCAAGCCCATTTCAGCCTGCGCGACGGCTCGGTGGCTTGTGGCCCTGCCACCGAAGCGGCCAAGACCTGGCCGGTCAAGGTGGAGGGTGGGCGGGTGTTTCTTCAGCTGGCCTGAGATGCTGGCGCTGTGCGCGTCAGCAACATCGAATCCCCGTAGCTGAAAAATCGGTACTTTTGCGCAATTGCGTGGCGGTACAGGCCCATGATGTGCTCGTAACCCGCAAAAGCGCTGACCAGCATCATCAGCGTGCTTTGGGCAGGTGGAAGTTGGTGATCAGCAGGTCCACCACTTTGAACTCAAACCCCGGGGTGATGAAAATCTCGGTATCGCCGCTGGCCTGACCGAA
>JACDQO010000257.1 GCA_015657605.1 Limnohabitans sp.
ACCGCACTGGCGTAGTCGTAGTCAGCGCGCACGGCCACGCTCATGCGGCATTTTGGCGGATGTTCAGGTCCAGCGGTTGGTAAAGGCCCTGGCCGCCGTGTTCGATCAAGGTATCCAGACCCGTCACACCCAAATCTGCGCCGCCGTATTCCACATAGGTGGGCACATCGCTGGCGCGCACCAGCACCACCCGCACATTGGGCTGGTTGGTGGGCAAGATCAGCTTGCGTGATTTTTCGGGGTCTTCCAGCACCTCAATGCCGGCGGCTTTGAGCAGCGGCAGGGTTTCGTCAAAGATGCGTCCTTTGGACAGGGCCAGCGTGATCATTTCACCCTTTCGATGTCAGCGCCGAGTGCGCGCAATTTGGCTTCCATGCGGTCGTAGCCACGGTCAAGGTGGTAGATGCGCTCGACGGTGGTTTCACCATCGGCCACCAAACCGGCGATCACCAAGCTGGCCGAAGCACGCAAATCGGTGGCCATGACGGTGGCACCTGAGAGTTGGGGCACGCCTTCGATCACCGAGACCTTGCCGTCGATCTGGATGTGCGCGCCCAGGCGCACCAGTTCGTTGACGTGCATGAAGCGGTTTTCAAAAATCGTTTCGGTCACTTTGCTCGCGCCTTGCGAGATGCAGTTGAGCGCCATGAACTGCGCTTGCATGTCGGTCGGAAAGCCCGGGTATTCGGTGGTGCGAAAGCTGCTGGGCCTTCAAGCGGCCTTCGGATTTGACACGGATGGCGCCCTCACCGGCTTCGATGGTGGCACCGGCCTCGCGCAGCTTGTCAATGACGGCATCCAGGTGGTCGGCACGGCCATGGCGCAGCACCACGTCACCGCCTGTGGCCGCCACTGCACACAAAAAGGTGCCCGCCTCGATGCGGTCGGCCACCACCTGGTGCTGAGCACCATGCAGGCGATCCACGCCTTGGATGCGGATGCGGCGTGTGCCGTGGCCTTCGATCTTCGCGCCCATCTTGATCAGCATCTCGGCCAGATCGCCGATTTCCGGCTCTTGCGCGGCGTTTTCCAGCACCGTCTCACCTTCGGCCAAGGCCGCGGCCATCATGAAGTTTTCGGTGCCCGTGACCGTGACCATGTCGGTGGTGATGTGCGCACCCTTGAGGCGCGTGCGGCCCTCGGGCAGGCTGGCCAGCATGTAGCCGTGTTCCACCGTGATGATGGCTCCCATCGCCTGCAGACCCTTGATGTGCTGGTCCACCGGGCGCGAGCCAATGGCGCAACCGCCGGGCAAGGACACCTTGGCGCGGCCAAAGCGGGCCAACAAGGGCCCCAGCGCCAGCACCGAGGCGCGCATGGTTTTGACCAATTCGTAGGGCGCTTCGGGGTTGTTCAGGCCACCGGCATCGAGGGTGACGCGGCCGTCGTCGTGGTGCTCGGCTGTCACGCCCATGTTGCGGATCAGCTTGAGCATGGTCGAGACGTCTTGCAGACGCGGCACATTGCTCAAGGTGATGGGCTCGGCCGTCAGCAGCGCGGCGCACAGTTCGGGCAGGGCCGCGTTTTTGGCACCTGCGACATCGAGCGTGCCTTGCAGGCGCTTGCCGCCGCGAATGATCAGTTTGTCCATGGGTCAGTGGGGTCTAGCGTTGTCGCCAAAGGCGTTCAATGGTTTTGCGCGGCCCATTCGGCGGGCGTGAAGGTTTTCATCGACAAGGCGTGCACCTCGTCGGTGTGCATTTTTTGACCCAGCGTGGCGTAGACCCGCTGGTGCCGTGGCAATGG
>JACDQO010000258.1 GCA_015657605.1 Limnohabitans sp.
CGTCACATTCGGGATGGCCAAGCCGGCTTCCAGGCTGTCGAGCACAGGCAGCAGGCTGTCGGCAAAACCTTCCACCGCAATTTGCGGCCTTGGCGATTTCGTCATCGGCACGGCGGCGGGCGTTTTGCACATCGGCCTGTGCGCGCAGGTACTGGTCGGCCAGATCGGCGTTTTGCGCCTTCAGGTTCGCCAACTCAGCTTGGGCATCGGCCAGGGGGTCGGTGGCGATCATGGCGGCAGCTGCAGCCAATTCTTCGTCACTCAGGGGCTTGGGGTCTTGGTGGGGTGTGGCTTCTGACATGAACAATGTCCGCAAAAAAATGAATACCCGTTCTAAATAGGGGCGTTGTTTCAGGCTTCAAGGGGGGCTTTGCAGGTCACAGGCCCCGGAAATGGCGCAAGAACGGCACAAGAAAAACCCGCCCAAAGGCGGGTAGATCGATCAAACCTGCCCAAAGGCGGGTAGATGGATCAAACCCACCCAAAGGCGGGTTGTGCCGCAGCCGGTGCGCTTTGGGCTCAATCGAGGGCCAGCAGTTCCACGTCGAACTTCAAGGTGGCGTTGGGGGGATCACCCCGCCAGCGCCGCGTGCGCCATAGCCCAGCTCGGCCGGGATGATCAGGGTGCGCTGACCGCCGACTTTCATGCCGGCCACGCCTTCGTCCCAGCCTTTGATGACCATGCCAGCGCCCAAGCCGAATACGAACGGGTCACGGCGGTCACGGCTGGAGTCGAATTTGGCGCCTTGCTGGCCGTCCTTGTAGAGCCAACCGGTGTAGTGCACGGTGACGTCTTGACCCGCTGTGGCCACTTCGCCTTCACCGACAATGGTGTCCTCATATTGCAGGCCGGATGGGGTAGTGTTCATGGGAAGTTCCTGTCAGAAAAGGTCCGATGTCTTGAAAAGACGCCAGCATGTGGAAAACCCAAAATTATGCCAGCCCCCAGTGGGGCGGGATCAGGCCTGGCTGTGGCGCTTGGCCAGATCGTTCATCAAGGCTCGGATGCCGTAGGTCCATGGGGGGGCCAAGTCCGAGGTGGTGACCCGGTTGACCAAGGTGCCCAGTTGCGGGGTCGAGATGCTGACCTCATCGCCCACCACATGGGTAAAGCCCTGGCCTGGGCCATGGCGGTCTTGTGTGGGGGCGAACATGGTGCCCAAAAACAGCAGCATGCCGTCCGGGTACTGGTGGTACTGGCCCATGGCCTGGCCCACCAAATCCAGCGGGTCGCGGCTGATTTGGCTCAGGGCGCTGCTGCCTTGCATGACAAAGCCTTCGGGGCCTTGCACTTTGAGGCGCAGGTCGCACTGGCGCACATCCTCGATGCCGAAGTGCTCGTCAAACAAGCGGATGAAGGGGCCAATGGCGCAGCTGGCGTTGTTGTCCTTGGCTTTGCCCAGCAGCAAGGCGCTGCGACCTTCGAAGTCGCGCAGGTTCACGTCGTTGCCCAGGGTTGCGCCGACCACCTCACCGCGCGAATTGGCGGCCAGAACGATTTCAGGTTCGGGGTTGTTCCACTGGCTGCCCGGGTGGATGCCGACCATGGCGCCGCTGCCGACCGCGCTCATGGGTTGGGCCTTGGTGAAAATTTCGGCGTCAGGCCCGATGCCCACTTCGAGGTATTGGGACCACATGCCCTGTGCCAGCAGCACTTCCTTGAGTCGGGCCGATTCAGCGGAGCCGGGCACCACATTGCGCAAGTTGTCGCCAATCACGGCCACCACCGCCTGGCGCACCGCTTCGGCACGGCTGGCGTCGCCGCGGGCCTGCTCTTCGATCACGCGCTCGAGCATGCTGGCGACAAAAGTCACGCCTGCTGCCTTGATGGCTTGCAGGTCGCAGGGGGCCATGAACCAGGCTTGAGCTTCAGCGCGCTGCGACGCATCGCTGTGGGCCAAGGTTTCGGCGGTGCTGGCCAGCGTTTTGGCCTGACCCGAAGCCACATGGGCGCGGACCCGGGTGGCCACATTGGGCAATTCCAACAAGGCACTGCAGGTGCTCGCCAGGCCTGACAAGTCCAGCACCTCGAGGGGCGTGACGGCCACCACATGGGCACCTTGACCGGGAACCCACAAACGGCCAATCAGCAAGGCTTGGTGCGCATCAACAGGCAGGCTGGTGTGTGACATGGTTCAAGCTTTCGACCAATCAAAGGTAAATTTTTTGCAGCAGGCTCAGCAAAGTTTTGCGCTGAGCAGGTGTCAGTTTCGCGGTTTTTTCGGCTTCCAGTTCGGTTGCCGTTTTTTCGGCTTGAGCCATCAAATCGAGGCCCTTGGGGGGTGGCATGCAGGCCCACGGCCCGGCCATCGTGGGGGTGTGGTCTGCGCTCAATCAAGCCGCGAGATTCGAGCGACTGAATCAGACCCACCAAATTCGGGGGCAACAAACTCAAGGTGTTGCACAGTTGGCGCGAGGTCACACCCGGGTTGTGGCAAATGGTGGACATGACCGAAAAATCCACGGGTTTGAGTCCGTAGGGGGCCAGCCGCTCCAAAAACACCTCGATGATGCTCAGCGCTGCCCGGCGGGCGTTGTAGCCCATCAGGGTCTGCAGGTAACCGGTGTCCACCACGTCCACGGCGCAAGGCTCCGAATGGGTGGGGGGCAAGTGACCACTCGCGTGGGTCGCAGAAGCTGAAGGTGTCGTTTTGGACGTGCGGGGCATGGTGGGCGAATTATGCCGCCGCTGTGCACTGCTGGACGATGATGAAGGTGCGCATCTGGAATTCGGGCAGCACCCAGCTGCGCAGGGCTTGGGCTGGAGCTCGCCAGCGTGTTGGGGCGTTGGGCGTGCTGTCGTCGACACCGGCTTCGATGCGCAACCAGGCCCAGTCCATCAACACCAGCGCCACGGCGCGCAGGTAGTTGTCGGCCACGCGGTAAGCCAGGGCTGGGTCTTGTGGGGCGGTTTTGACAATTTGTGCGGTGATGGCGCGCAGGGTCTGAATGCGCGCGCCAGCCTGTGTGCTGGCTTTGGCCCCAGGTGGCAACTCGGCTTGCAGCGTGTCGAGCAGGGCATAGATGCCACTGCCGCCATCGGCCAGCACCTTGCGCACCAAGAGGTCAATCGCCTGGATCTCGTTGGTGCCTTCATAAATCATGGTCACACGGGCGTCGCGCACGATCTGCTCAATGCCCCATTCGCGCACGTAGCCGTGGCCGCCAAACACCTGAAGGCAGTCGCTGCCGCCATGGAAGGCTTGGTGCGTGAAAACCGATTTCATGACCGGTGTGACCAGCGCGCACCAGCGCTGGGCGGCGGCTTGCGTCGCCGGATCGGGGCTGTGTTTGATCAGGTCGAGTTCGAGCGCGGTGCGGTAAGCCAGCACGCGACCGGCATCGACCCAGGCGCGTTGCGTGTCCAGAATGCGGCGCATGGCGGGGTGTTCAGCGATCAAATCCGCTTCGCCAGCCGACTTGCCTTTGCCGGGGGCGCGCATTTGGCGGCGCTCTTGCGAATAGGCATCGGCTTTTTGCCAGGCGGCGTCGAGCAGACCAATGCCTTGCAGGGCCACATGCAAACGGGCGGCGTTCATCATGACGAACATCGCGTTCAGGCCCTTGCCCGGTTCGCCTACGATGGCGCAGACCGCTTCGTCAAAGCGCATCACGCAAGTGGGGCTGCCGTGTAAGCCCATTTTTTCTTCGATGCGGTCGCAATGCACACGGCTGCGCGAGCCGTCGGGATAGAACTTGGGGACGAGGAAGAGCGATAGGCCCTTGGGGCCGGGCGGCGCGTCAGGCAGCGCGCCAGCACCAAGTGCACGATGTTGTCAGTCAGGTCGTGCTCGCCACCCGAGATGAAAATTTTGGTGCCACTGACAGCGTATTGACCATCGGGTAAGGGGATCGCTTTGGTTCGGGCCAGGCCCAGGTCAGAGCCCGCGTGCGGCTCGGTCAGGCACATGGTGGCCAGCCATTCGCCGGTGGCCACTTTCTCCAAGTACTGCGCTTTGAGTTTGTCGCTGGCGTGGTGCTTGATGCACTCGTAAGCGCCATGCAGCAATCCCGGGGCCATGGTCCAGCCCATGTTGGCTGCACTCAGCATTTCATAGAGCATGGCTTCGAGCACCGTGGGCAGGCCTTGACCACCGTTTTCGGTGCTGGCTGCCAATGCGGGCCAGCCCGCTTGCCAGAAGGCTTGGTAAGCGGCCTTGAAGCCTGGCGGCATGGTCACTGTGCCGTCCGCCCACTGCGCGCCGATTTCGTCGCCGTCGCGGTTGAGCGGGGCGATGACTTCGCCCACAAACTTGCCTGCTTCACCCAGCACTTGCTGCATCAGGTCCGCGTCCACCTCGGCGAAAGCGGGCAGGGCTTGCAACTGGGCTGGCGCGTTCAAAACGCGTGACAGCAAAAATTGCATGTCGTCGGTGTGGGCTTGGTAGGTGTTCATGATCGACCGGGGCTTTGGGCGGGTGATGGTGGCGGGTGCGCTGGCCTATGGCTTAGCTGCACAAAGCCTTGATGTCTTCTGGCACTGGAATGGCTTTGATGCGGTCGGGGTCTTCGGGGTGCTTGATGCAAAAAGCGCGTACTTCGGTGCCTTCGCACAGCAAGGTGTCGCCCCGCATCACCAC
>JACDQO010000259.1 GCA_015657605.1 Limnohabitans sp.
CCCGCCCTCACCCACCCACAGCAGACCATGGGCTGCGCGGCTAACATGCCCAAGACAGCCGCTCTTTGCCCCTAAGGTTAGATCTCACGGCCAGCAAAACTGACGACCACCACCAGCATTTGGAAGGGGCCGGCGGCGGGCGACGATTTTGGCGTACCCCCGCCTCATGAGGAGCCCGCCGCCGGCCCCTTCCAAATGCGCCCAGCCGCGCCCAGACTCTGACAGCTCCCCCTGCATGGACAGCGTTACCATCCTTCCCCATGCACACCTCTGCCCTTGTTCTGTTTTCTGGTGGCCAAGACTCCACCACCTGCTTGGCCCACGCTTTGGCCCGTTACGACCGTGTCGAAACCCTGGCGTTTGACTATGGCCAGCGTCACAAGGTCGAACTGGACGCCCGGCTGAACGTGCTGGCCGCGATCAAGGCGCGTTTTCCGGCTTGGGCCCCCAAGATGGGCGAAGACCACCTGCTGGACGCGGGCATCCTCGGGCAGATCAGCGAAACGTCTTTGACCCGCGACACGGCCATCGAGATGGAAAGCTCGGGTCTGCCCAACACCTTTGTGCCGGGGCGCAATCTGCTGTTCCTCACGCTGGCGGCGGCGCTGGCTTATAGGCGGGGTTTGCAGGTCATCGTCACGGGCGTGTGCGAGACCGATTTTTCGGGCTACCCGGATTGCCGCGACGACACGATGAAGGCGATGCAAGTGGCCCTGTCTCTGGGCATGGACCGCAAGCTGCTGATCGAAACGCCGCTGATGTGGATCGACAAGGCCCAGACCTGGCAATTGGCGCACGAGCTGGGCCAACAAGCCGACCCGGCGCAAGGCGGGCAGGCGCTGGTGGACTTGATCGTGGAGCACACCCACACCTGCTATTTGGGCGACCGCACGCAGCGCCACGATTGGGGTTATGGCTGCGGCCAGTGCCCGGCATGCCAGTTGCGGGCAGCGGGCTTTGCGCGGTTTCAAAAAAGCTGAAACCCCAACTTTTACAATACCCCCCATGAAGACCCCCGCCTACACCCGCGCCCAGGCGCTGCCCGAAATCCTTAAAAACCGCATCGCCATCCTCGACGGGGCCATGGGCACCATGATCCAGCGCTTCAAATTGTCCGAAGCCGACTACCGGGGTGAGCGTTTCAAGGACTTCCCCAAAGACGTCAAGGGCAACAACGAGCTGCTGAGCCTGACCCGCCCCGACGTGATCCGTGACATCCACGAAGGCTATTTGGCTGCCGGGGCCGACATGATCGAGACCAACACCTTTGGCGCGACCACCATCGCCCAGGCCGATTACGACATGCAGCATCTGACCCGCGAGATGAACCTGCAGTCTGCCAAATTGGCCCGCGCCGCTTGCGACAAGTTTTCTACGCCCGACAAGCCCCGCTATGTGGTGGGCGCTTTGGGCCCCACGCCCAAGACGGCCAGCATCAGCCCTGACGTGAACGACGCCGGTGCCCGCAACGTGACCTTTGAAGAACTGCGCGCCGCCTATTACGAACAGGTGGAAGCCTTGGTCGAAGGCGGCTCGGACGTGCTGCTGGTCGAAACGATTTTTGACACGCTCAACGCCAAGGCCGCGCTGTTCGCCATCGAAGAATTCTTTGAAGCCAGCGGCGAGCGCCTGCCCCTCATCATCAGCGGCACCGTGACCGATGCGTCAGGTCGCATTTTGAGTGGCCAGACCGTGACCGCCTTTTGGCACAGCGTGCGCCATGCGCAGCCATTGGCCATTGGCCTGAACTGCGCCCTAGGTGCGACGCTGATGCGTCCCTACATTCAAGAGTTGAACAAGGTGGCGGGCGACACCTTCATCAGCTGCTACCCCAATGCCGGTTTGCCCAACCCCATGAGCGACACCGGTTTTGACGAAACGCCCGAAGTCACCAGCCGCTTGCTGCACGAGTTTGCGGCCGAAGGCCTGGTCAATATCGTGGGCGGCTGCTGCGGCACCACGCCTGACCACATCGGCGCGATCAGCAAGGCTGTCAGCCCGCTGGCGCCGCGTGGTGTGCACGGCGGCTTCTTTTACAAAGAAGCGGCCTGAGCGGTCACGCCCAGGCCATTCAGGTCATTCAGGCCAGCGCGCCGAAAGCTTTGCTGAAAAAGTCTTCGGTGCCGAAGTTGCCTGATTTGAGGGTGATGTGCACCCCGCCCGATTCGGTTGGCGCATGGCACCACGGCACGCCGGGGTCGATTTGTGGGCCGATTTGAAGCTGCGCAATGCCCAGCGCCTGCACACAAGCGCCCGAGGTTTCGCCACCCGCCACCACCAACTGAAGCACGCCCAAGCCCACCAGACCACGCGCCACAGCGGCCAGGGCGTGTTCGACCAAAGCGCCTGCTTCAGCCACGCCCAGCTGTGCCTGCACGCCTTTCACAGCCTCAGGCTCAGCGGTCGAATACACCAGCACCGGGCCGTCTTTCAAAAGTGGCGCGGCCCAGGCCAGCACCTGCTGCA
>JACDQO010000260.1 GCA_015657605.1 Limnohabitans sp.
AGCGGAAGTGCCAGTAGCTGCACTTGCTGTTGGTGAAATCAGGGTCAACCGCCGAGTGGTTCAAGAAAATGATTTCTTTGCCAGGGTTGCGTTCGTTGTGCTTGTTCACGGCCTCGATCAAAGCACCCGCGACAGACGATCCGTTGCCTTGGGTGATGTAACGCACGCCTTGGTCCATGGCGGCTTTGAGCGCGTTCAGGCTTTCGGCGGGGCTCAACTTGTTGTCAATGCCAATCACTTCAAACTTCACGCCTGCTGGGTTGGTTTTGCTGAACTTTTCTGCAAAGAACTGAAAGCTCTTGAGCTGGTTGCTGCCCACAGGCGCCATCAAACCCGACAAAGGATCGATCCAAGCGATTTTGACGGTTTCGCCCTTTTGCGCATAGGCACCCATGGCACTGAGGGCCAAAGTGGTGGCAGCGATCAAACGGATGGTGGTTTTCATGACAAAGTCTCCTGCGTTGTGAATGTATGACCATTGAAGCGTAACCTCTGGCCAAAGAAAATTGCTCGGGGTTTGCCCCTAAGGCGTATCACACCCGCGACTTTTAATCTTGAATTCATGATCGCGCTCAAAGCCCTGGCAACTTGTAATCGGCCAATTGCTCGCGCAACTTTGTTTTGAGCATCTTGCCCGTGCCTCCCAAGGGAATCGCATCAACAAAGACCACATCGTCCGGGATTTGCCATTTGGCGGTTTTGCCATCGTAAAAAGCAATCAGCTCCTCACGGCTGACTTCTGCACCCGGTTTTTTGACCACACACACAATCGGACGCTCGTCCCATTTGGGATGGCGCATGCCGATGCAAGCGGCCATGGCCACGGCAGGGTGAGCCATGGCGATGTTTCCACATCGATGGAGCTGATCCACTCGCCCCCCGACTTGATGACGTCTTTGCTGCGGTCGGTGATTTGCATGAAGCCATCGGCATCGATCGTGGCCACATCGCCTGTGGGGAACCAGCCATCTTGCAGGGGGTTACCGCCTTCTTGCTTGTAATAAGTGGCTATCACCCAAGGCCCCTTGACCAAGAGATCGCCTGCCGCCTTGCCATCGTGCGGCAGCGCGCGGCCATTGGCATCCACGATCTTCATGTCGATGCCGTAAATGCAGCGACCTTGCTTCATGCGCAACTTCATTTGCGCGTCGGCTGGCAAGCCCAAGTGCTTGTTTTTCAAAGTGCAAACGGTACCCAAGGGGCTCATTTCGGTCATGCCCCAAGCATGCAAAACATCTACCCCGTAATCCTCACGGAAAGCATCGATCATGGCGGGCGGACAGGCCGAGCCGCCAATCACCGTGCGCTTGAGGGTGCTGAACTTCAGCCCTGCCGGCTTCATGTGGCCCAGCAACATTTGCCACACGGTAGGCACACCAGCCGCAAAGGTCACGCCTTCGGATTCGATCAACTCGTACACCGATTTGCCGTCCAAGGCGGGACCCGGAAACACGAGCTTCGCACCCGCCATGGCTGCGCTGTAAGGAATACCCCAAGCATTGACGTGGAACATCGGCACCACAGGCAAGATGGCATCGCGGGCGGAAATGCACATGGAATCAGGCAAAGCGGCTGCATAGGCATGCAACACAGTGGAGCGGTGGCTGTACAAAGCGCCCTTGGGGTTGCCCGTGGTGCCACTGGTGTAGCAAAGGCTGCAAGCGGTGTTTTCATCCAACTGCGGCCAGCTGTAGGTGTTGGGCTGAGACTGGATCCAAGCCTCGTAGCTGACCAAATTGGGAATGCCCGTGTCGGCGGGCAGTTTGTCGGCATCGCACAGGGCCATGTAATGGGTCACCGTCTTGCAATGGGCATGCAAAGCTTGCACCAAAGGCAAAAACGTCATGTCGAAACACAAGACCTGGTCTTCGGCATGGTTGGCAATCCATGCCATTTGCTCTGGGTGCAAACGCGGGTTGATGGTGTGCAGAACCCGACCCGAACCGCTCACGCCAAAGTACAGCTCCAAATGGCGATAACCATTCCAGGCCAGAGTGGCGATGCGCGCGCCTTGAGGCACGCTCTGCGCGTCCAGCGCATTGGCGACTTGGCGCGAACGCCCAGCCACTTGCGCCCAATCACTGCGGTGGATGTCGCCTTCCACCCGGCGCGAGACAACCTCGCTGTCGCCGTGGTGTTTTTCTGCGAAGTCAATCAAGGAAGAAATCAGCAGTGATTGCTGTTGCATCAGTCCCAGCATGGGGTGTCTCCTGTCAGGTGGGTGGTTCTCAAACGGGTGATTGTGCACTTGGACCTTCGGCGCCCTGCCTCTAAAACCCGCCAAACAGCGGGTGCTTGTCAAGGGCGTGACAATCTCAAGATGTCAATTGCACCGACGGATTTCACGAACACCCCTTCCCACGACTTGCCCGTGCTGGACTGGACACATCGCCTGACCCAACTGGGCCCCCGGTTTTTCACCCCTTTGCAGCCCACCCCTGTGGCCGCGCCGCGCTGGGCTGCCCGCAACGAGGCTTTGCGCGCCGAACTGGGCTGGCCCAGCGAATTATTTGACGACGATCACCTGCAAGCCTTCGCGGGCAATGCGCTGATGGTCGGGTCCAACCCGCTGGCCACGGTCTACAGCGGGCACCAGTTTGGCCAATGGGCGGGTCAGTTAGGCGATGGCCGCGCCATTTTGTTGGGCGAGGCCCAATCGGCGCAAGGTCCGCAAGAAATTCAGCTCAAAGGCGCGGGGCGCACCCCCTATTCGCGTGGCGGGGACGGCCGCGCCGTGCTCCGCTCCAGCATCCGCGAGTATTTGTGCAGCGAAGCGATGCACGGTCTGGGCATTCCCACCACCCGTGCCTTGAGCTTGGTGGCCTCGCCCGAACCGGTGCGCCGTGAAACCATCGAAAGCGCCGCCGTGGTGGCGCGGGTAGCACCGAGCTTTTTGCGTTTTGGACACTTTGAGCACTTTTCGGCCCAAGGCGACACCGACAGCCTGCGTACCCTGGCCGACCACGCTATTGCTCATCACCTGCCCGAGTGCCAAGAGCGTGCATCACTTTGGCAAGGCAATGTTTACGCCGCCCTGCTGGACGTGGTGCAAGAACGCACGTCCCTGATGCTGGCCCATTGGCAAGCGGTCGGATTTTGCCACGGGGTGATGAACACCGACAACATGAGCCTGCTGGGCCTGACCATCGATTACGGCCCGTTCCAGTTCATGGACGGCTTTGACCCCGGCCACATCTGTAACCACTCGGACCACCAAGGCCGCTACGCTTATGGCCGCCAACCGAATGTGGCTTATTGGAATTTGTATTGCCTGGCCCAGGCCTTGGCCCCGCTGATTGACGACCAAGAGATGACACTGCAGGTGCTGGAGGGCTATAAAACCCTGTTCCCCCGCTATTTGGGCGACGCGATGCGGGCCAAACTGGGCCTGGTCGGCGACTTGGCTCCCGAGTCTGAGCGCGAAGCCGATTGGACTTTGGTCGAAGACGTGATGCAACTCATGGCGACCGAAAAAGTGGACTTCACCGTTTTTTGGCGACAACTGAGCCGTGCGGTGTTGCAGCAATCGAAAGCCACCACCTTGACCGAGGCGGGCTGGAGCGCCGTGACCGATCTGGTGCTGGACCGCCCTCGCCTGCTGGCTTGGCTGGCGCGCTACACCGAGCGGGCAGGTCAAAGCCACTTTGCAGCCATGGGCCAGCAGATGCTGCGCACCAACCCCAAGTTCGTGCTGCGCAACCATTTGGCCGAGATCGCCATTCGTCAAGCCAAATCGGGTGATTTTTCAGAAATCGAAGTCTTGCACAACTTGTTAAAGTCACCCTTCGATGAGCATCCAGGCTTTGAAGCCTATGCCGACTTGCCGCCTGACTGGGCGGGCCAACTTGAAATCAGCTGTTCCTCATGAGCAAAATCAACAAAACCGACCAAGAATGGCGTGAGCTGCTGGCTGCCAAAGGCGCTGAACCGGTGGCCTTTGCGGTCACGCGCCAAGCGGCAACCGAGCGCCCCTTCACGGGCAAGTACGAAGGCCATTGGGCCCACGGTATTTACCGCTGCGTGTGCTGCGATGCGGAACTGTTCAAGTCCGACACCAAATTCGATGCAGGTTGCGGATGGCCCAGCTTCTACCAATCTTCCGTGGATGGCGCCATCGAAGAACGCGTGGACAACAGCCACGGCATGCGCCGGGTAGAAACCGTTTGCGCCCAATGTGGTGCACATTTGGGGCATGTGTTCGAGGACGGTCCTGCGCCGACCGGCTTGCGTTACTGCATGAACTCTGCTTCTTTAGACTTCGAAGCCTCTTGACCCCAACCGGCTGTGCATGACGCGCGGCTTCTGCACTTTTCTCATGAAATTCATCCTCGATTTTTTCCCCATTTTGCTGTTTTTTGGGGCTTACAAAATGGCCGACATCTACACCGCCACAGCGGTGCTGATGGGGGCCACTGTGGTGCAAACGGCCATCCTGTACAAAATGGACGGCAAGCTGCAAACCATGCACAAGATCACGCTGGTGCTGGTGCTGGG
>JACDQO010000261.1 GCA_015657605.1 Limnohabitans sp.
AAACAGATTCAGGCCGATTCTTCGCAGTCGCAGGCCGATGCACAAAAGTTCATGCAGTCCAAGTTGCGCAACATCGAGGTCTTGTCGTCGAATGGGCATGTTGGCCGGTTTGTTTGCACGCTGGCAAAAGCTGCAGCACAAGGCCTTGCTGCAGGGCGGCACGGCCCAACAACGCTTGGGTGCGGTGACGGCGGTGAGCAAGTTTGCGCGTTATTCGCAGCAGTCGCTCAATTTGGGGGTGGGGGGTTGGTTGGTGATTGTGGGAGAGATCAGCCCGGGCGCCATGATCGCGGCGAACGTGTTGACAACCCGAGCTCTCGCCCCGATTGATTTGCTGGTCATGTCCTGGCCCGGCTTTTTGTCGAGCAAGACGGCCTATGAGCGTTTGAAGGAGTTGATGGGTTTCCAGCACAAGGGACGCGAGAACACCTTGACCGATGTGCCTTTGGGGCAACTGAAAGTCGAGGGGCTGACGGTGCGTGTGCCCGGTCGCGACAAGCCGGTGCTGAGCAAGGTGGACTTTGTGGCCTTGCCGGGCACGGTGACGGTGGTGTTGGGCCCTTCGGGTTCTGGCAAGTCGACCTTGGCGCGTTCCATGCTGGGCATTTGGCCCGAGTTTGAAGGGCGCATTTTGCTGGACGAGCAGGACATCACGCAGTGGACGCGCGAGAGCCTGGGGCCGCATCTGGGCTATTTGCCACAAGACATCGAGTTGTTCGATGGCACGATCGCCGAGAACATTGCCCGCATTGGCGAGGTGGATTCCGAGAAGGTGATTGCCGCTGCGCAGGCGGCGGGTTTGCACCAGATGATTTTGCGCTTCCCCAAGGGGTATGACACCCGGGTGGGACAAGCGGGCTCCTTCCTGTCGGGTGGGCAGCGTCAGCGCATTGGCTTGGCGCGCGCCTTGTACGGGCAGCCGGTCTTGGTGGTGCTGGATGAGCCCAATGCCAACTTGGACGACGAGGGCGAAAACGCTTTGCTCAATGCGGTGCTGTTGCTCAAGCAGCAGGGCAAGACGGTGGTCCTGATCAGCCACCGCCAAGGTGTGCTCAAGGTCGCCGACCGTTTGGTCATCATGCAAGACGGTCAGGTGGTGGCCAGTGGCCCGCGCGATGGCGTGTTGGCCGCTTTGCAAAAGCAGCGTGATGCGGCGGCTGGTGCGTCTGCGCCAGCGGTTCAGCCTGCGACTTAATTCGCCGTTTATCGGTCAGCCATTTAGATTTTTTGGGGTTTGTGATGTTGAATCAAAAATTGTCTGCTCAAAAGAGTGCGCCAGTCGAAGACGTGAATGCCAAGGGCATGGGCGAGGAGGCTGCGTTGCGGGCTTCGTCGGACACAGCGGGCATTGGCCGCAAGGGTTTGTGGGTGCTGGGTTTGGGCTTGGGCGGCTTTTTGCTGTGGGCGGCTTTGGCACCTTTGGACGAGGGGGTGCCCACCGCGGGTGTGGTGAGCATCGACACCAAGCGCAAGCAAGTGCAGCATTTGTCGGGCGGCATTGTCAAAGAAGTGCTGGTGCGCGAGGGTGAGGTGGTCAAGCAAGACCAGGTCTTGATGCGCCTGGACGAGGCGGTGACCAAAGCCAATTTTGAGTCGGTGCGCCAGCGTTACTTGGGCTTGAATGCGATGCAAAGCCGCTTGCGGGCTGAACAAGGCGGGGCCGACCGGGTGACGTTTTCGCCTGAGGTGTTGGCGGCTGCAGCCGACCCGTTCATCGCCCAGCAGGTGAACAACCAGCGCCAGCTGTTCGATTCGCGCCGGCAGGCCTTGCGCGCCGATTTGCAAAGTATCCAAGAGGCCATGCAGGGCATGCGCGCCCAACGTGATGCCGCACAGTCGGTGCTGGTGCAGCGTCAAAGACAGTTGGCGATTTTGAATGAGGAGTTGGTCAATGTGCGCGAGTTGGTGAAGGAGGGCTATGCCCCCCGTAACCGCCAGATGGAGATCGAGCGCATGCTGGCCGATGTGCAGGCCTCGATGGCCGATTTGAACGGCAACATGTTGCGCGCCACCAGCACCATCGCCGAGATGACCCAACGCAGTTTGGCGCGCCAGTCGGAGTACCGCAAAGAGGTGGAGTCCTTGTTGGCCGATGTGTCGCGCGAGGTGCAGGCCGATGCGGAAAAGTTCAATGCCATCCAGGCCGATTTGAAGCGGGTTGACATTCGTGCCCCGGCCGATGGTCAGGTGGTGAGCCTGGCGGTGCAGACGGTGGGCGCTGTGGTGCAGCCGGGCCAGAAGTTAATGGACATCGTGCCCGAGCGCCAATCGTTGGTGCTGGAGGCGCACATCGCGCCGCATTTGATTGACAAGGTGCAGGCCGGTTTGTCCACCGATATTCGTTTCAACACCTTTGCGCATTCGCCCCAGTTGGTGGTGGAGGGCAAGGTGATCTCGGTGTCGGGCGATTTGTTGACCGACCCGGCCAATCCGCAAATGAGCTACTACTTGGCACGCCTGGAGGTCACGCCCGACGGCATGAAGACGCTGGGCAATCGACAGATGCAAGCGGGCATGCCTGCCGAGGTGGTGATCAAAACCGGCTCGCGCTCGATGTTGACTTACATGTTGAACCCCTTGCTCAAGCGCTTGGCGGGTTCGATGAAGGAGGAGTGATGGCTTTGCCTTATCGTCAATCTGTGTTGGGCCTGGCCCTGCTGGCCGTGTGTTCGGCTGCGCCGGCGATGAATTTGCTGCAAGCCTACCAAGCGGCTTTGGAGCAAGACGCCAATGTGCGGGCCGGTCGCGCTGCTTTGGCTTCGGGCATGGAGCGCTTGCCTCAGGCGCGTGCCCAGCTGCTGCCGGTGGTGAGTGCCAATGTGGGGCGCAGTCAAAATCAGCTGACGACCACATCGGTCAACTTGTTGGGCAACAACTCGTCGAGCCAGGACAGTTATTACAGCTTCAACAATTCGCTGTCTTTGCGCCAGCCCTTGTTCAATTTGCCGCGCTATTTTCAGGTCAAGCAGGCCGAGCACTTGGTGCAAGAGTCTGTGGCCAATTACGACCGCGAGGTGCAAAACCTGGTGGTGCGTGTCGGTGGTGCTTACATGGAGGCCTTGTTGGCTTCTGAGAGTTTGAAGTTGGTGCAAGCCCAAAAACGCCAATACACCGCCATGGTGGACGCTGCCCGCAAGGCCTTGGTTGCGGGCACTGGCACCCGCACGGACATTGACGATGCCCAGTCGCGCTTGGACATGGCGCAGGCCAATGAGCTGGAGGCCCGCCAGAACGAAGACTACACACGCAAGCAGTTGGAGTTGATGGTCAATCAGCCGCTGAAGGCCTTGTCTGGCTTGGGCGCGCAAGGGGTGGCTGCGGTGAGCCAGTTGGTCAACGCCTTGCCGCAGTGGGTCGATTTGGCGCACACCAACAGCCCTGAAATCAAGGCGCTGTCGGCCCGATTGGAGGCGGCTGAAAAAGACATTGCGCGGGCCCAGTCTGCCCATGCACCGACGCTGGATGCGGTGGCGCAATGGTCGGACAGTGGCAACGAGAACGTGACGCGCTTGAACTCTCGTTTTGAAAACAAGGCGATCGGCTTTCAGTTGTCGGTGCCCTTGTACCAAGGCGGTGCGGTCAATTCTCAGGTTCGCCAAGCGGTGGCCGAAAAAACCCGCGTCGAGGAGTCTTTGGAGTCGTTGCGCCGTGATTTGAACTTGCGCGTGCACAAAGAATACCGAGGCGTGACCGAGGGTTGGATGCGCATTCAGGCTTTGGAGCAAGCCTTGCGCTCGGCCACGCAATTGCTGGATTCGACGCAAAAGTCGCAACGGGCAGGCGTTCGCACCATGCTCGATGTGCTCAATGCCGAGCAGCAACTGGTGAACGTGAACCGCGACCTGATCCAAGCCCGGTATGTGTACCTGATGTCCCGTCTGCGTTTGTCCTCTTTGGCCGGCGTGGATGCCGTGACGGCTGTGTCCGAAATCAACCGGGCCTTCAACCCCTGACCCCATTTAATTGGCATTAATTGGGGTCAGATCCCAATTAACTGACCCCAATTCGGTCCTCAGCCCGCTGAGCCCAAGGCCAAGCCCGCGTGCTCGCGCAGCGGATGGAAGTGGATCTTGGGAAAGCGCTCTTGCGCCAGGCGCACGTCATACGGGCTGGTGCACAAATACGCCAAAGTACCTGCGGCGTCGAGTGACATGCGTTGCGGGTAGGCGTTGGTGAATTCGCGCAACTCGGCCGGGGTGTCGGCGGTGATCCAGCGGGCACCGGTGTACTGGCAGCCTTCTAAACGCACGTCGCAGTCGTATTCGGCTTTGAGGCGGTGTTGCACCACTTCAACTGCAGCTGCCCCACCGCACCCAGCAGCATGGGGCCACCGATTTCGGGCTTGAAGACCTGGATGGCGCCTTCTTCGCCGAGTTGGTCGAGGCCGGTTTGCAGTTGCTTGGTGCGCAGGGGGTTCTTCAAGATCACGGTCATGAAGAGTTCGGGCGCAAAAAACGGCAAGCCGGTGAATTGCAAATTCGCGCCGTCGGTGATGGTGTCGCCCAGCTGTACGCCGCCGTGGGTGGTGAAGCCAATGATGTCGCCCGCATAGGCTTCGTCCACCGCTTCACGGCGTTGCGAGAGGAAGGTGACCACGCTGGTGGGGCGCAGTTCTTTGGCGGTGCGCTGCACCTTGAGCTTCATGCCCGGTGTGTATTTGCCCGACGCCATGCGCACGAAGGCGATGCGGTCGCGGTGGTTGGCGTCCATATTGGCTTGCACCTTGAACACCACGCCCGAGAACGCGCTGTCTTCGGGCTGGATTTCTTTGACCACGGGCTGCTTGTTGACCAGCAGGTTGCTGGTGCGGGGCTTGGGGGCGGGGGCCAAATCGACCAGGGCGTCCAGCACTTCCATCACACCGAAGTTGTTCACGCCGGAGCCAAAGAACACGGGCGTTTGTTTGCCCGCCAAAAATGCCGCCTCGTCAAACGCAGGCGATGCGCCGGTGGCCAGCTCCATGCTGTCCATGGCGGTTTGCCATTCCAGGCCAAAGCGCTCGGCCAGTTGGGCTTGCTCAGTCAGCGGGATGGTTTCAAAGTCTTGCGGCAAGCGTTCAGAGCCTGAGTCAAACACCGTCATGGCCTGCGTGCGGAGGGTTGATGATGCCGCCAAACGATTTGCCCTGACCGACTGGCCAGGTCATGGGCACACAGGGCATGCCCAGTTCGCGCTCGACTTCGTCCAGGATGTCGAGCGGGTCGCGCACTTCGCGGTCCATCTTGTTCACAAAGGTGATGATGGGCGTGTCGCGCTGACGGCAGACCTCGATCAGGCGGCGGGTTTGGGCTTCCACACCGTTGGCCGCATCAATCACCATGAGCGCCGAGTCCACCGCCGTGAGCACGCGGTAGGTGTCCTCGCTGAAGTCTTTGTGACCGGGCGTGTCGAGCAGGTTGATGACGTGCTCGCGGTAGAGCATTTGCATCACGGACGAGGCCACCGAGATGCCGCGCTGCTTTTCGATTTCCATCCAGTCGGACGTAGCGTGGCGCGAGGCTTTGCGGGCCTTGACCGAGCCGGCGATCTGGATCGCGCCCGAGAACAGCAAGAGCTTTTCGGTCAGCGTGGTTTTACCCGCATCGGGGTGGGAAATGATGGCAAAAGTCCGGCGGCGCCGGGTTTCGTGGGCGTAGGTCACAAGGGGTCCTGAAGATCGTGCGGGCAGCCTGCGGTGCCCGTGCTGGCCAAGCCCTGTGCAGGCTGGCAAAAGTCAGATTTTACCGGGGCAGCGTGGGGCTGCACATGGACGCTTGTCAGCCTGGGTCTCAGGTGTAGCGCTTGCTGCTCAGGTTCTTCTTCATGTCGCGCAGCGCCGGTTGCAGGGCTTCACCGATGCGCAGGGCCACGGTGGTGGCCAGGATGTCGATGATGAGCAGGTGCAGCAGGCGCGAGACCATGGGGCTGTATTTGTCATAGCCCTCGGGGTGGTCGGCCGTCAAGTGGATGTGTCCTGCGCTGGCCAGGGGCGAGCCGCTGGCGGTGATGACTATTGTTGTGGCGCCTTGCTTGCGGGCGATGGTCGCAGGCGTCCATCAGGTCGCGGGTGCGGCCCGAGTTGGAGATGATGACGGCGCAGTCACCGGGCTGGAGCATGGAGGCGCTCATGACTTGCATGTGGCCGTCGCTGTAGGCAATGGCGTTGACCCCCAGACGAAAGAACTTGTGCTGCGCGTCTTGCGCCACGATGCCCGAATTGCCCACGCCATAAAACTCGATGCGGCGGTTGGTTTTTGGTCGCGACCAAGGCTTGGGCGGCGTGCTCCAGCGCGAATGAGCTGGCCTCGTTGCGGTACTTTAAAAAAGCCGCCACGGTGTTGTCGATGACCTTGACCGCGATGTCGCTGGTTTTGTCATCGGCGTCCACACTGCGGTGGATGAAGGGCACGCCCTCGCTCACGCTGCCGGCCAGCTTGAGTTGAAGTCGGACAGGCCGTCATAGCCCACGCTGCGGCAAAAGCGCACCACGGTGGGTTTGCTGACATGGGCGCGGTCGGCCAACTCGGTCACCGGCAGTTTGGCAAAGGCGCGGGGGTCGGCCAGCACGAGTTGGCCCACGCGTTGTTCAGCCGGGGCCAAGGAGGGCAGGCAGGCTTTGATGCGGTCGAGCATGGGGCGTCTTTCGTGTCAAATTTCTTCGGACCAGCAAAAGCCGTCGCGCGCGATCATGGCGCTGGACGCGCTGGGTCCCCAGGTGCCTGCGGCATAAGGGCGGGGACCGATGGTGTCGTTTTTCCAGTGTTGCAAGATGGGCTCCACCCAGCGCCAAGCTTCTTCTTGTTCGTCGCTGCGCACAAACAGGTTCAGTCGGCCGTCCAGCACATCGAGCAGCAAGCGTTCGTAAGCGCCCACTCGCTGGCTACCAAAGCGTTTGTCAAAGTCCAGGTCCAAGTGCGCCGGGCTCAGGGTGGCGCCGCCGCTGCCCTGGCCGCGCTTGCTTTGGCCTTGGGCCAACAGGTGCAGTTCCAGGCCGTCTTTGGGTTGCAGGTGGATGACCAGCTTGTTGGCATGGCCCATGGGGCTTTTGAAAATTTCGTGCGGGGTCTGGCGAAAGTTGATTTCGATGTGGGCTTCTCGCGCCGCCATGCGTTTGCCAGTGCGGATGTAAAAAGGCACGCCCGCCCAGCGCCAGTTGGCGATTTCGGTGCGCAGCGCCACAAAGGTTTCGGTGTTGCTGTCGGGGCTCACGCCTGCTTCATCGCGGTAGGCGGGGACGGCGTTGCCTTCCACATTGCCTGCGCTGTATTGCCCGCGAATGACGTGTTGACTCAGGGTCTCGGGCGTCCAGCGTTTGAGGGCGCGCAGCACCTTGAGTTTTTCGTCGCGGATGGCGTCGGCGTGGGCATTGATGGGCGGCTCCATGGCAATGGCGCAGAGCAGCTGCAGGGCGTGGTTTTGCACCATGTCACGCAGGGCGCCGGTGGCGTCGTAAAAGCCGCCGCGTTTTTCCACGCCCAGTTCCTCGGCCATGGTGATCTGGATGTTGGCGATGTGCTCGCGCCGCCACAGGGTTCAAACAAGGCATTGCCAAAACGCATGGCAAAGAGGTTTTGCACCGCGGGCTTGCCCAAGTAGTGGTCGATGCGGAAGATCTGTTGCTCTTTGAAGACTTGGCCCACGGCTTCGTTGATGGCCCGGTTGGAGGCCAGGTCGTGGCCCAGTGGCTTTTCCAGCACGATGCGCGTCTTGGATGTGTTCAGGCCATGGGCGGCGAGTTGTTCGCACACGGTGGTGAACAGGCTGGGGGCGGTGGACAGGTACATCACCACGGTGTCGGTTTGGCGCTCGGCCAGACGCGCAGACAACGCGGTGTAGGCCTGTGGCTTGGACAAGTCCATGCGCACGTAGCACAGCAAGCTGGCAAAGCGGGCGAACTCTTCGGGCTTGGGTCGCTTGTCACCTTCAACTTGCTCAAAGCGCGATTGGATTTGCTGGCGGTATTGTTCGTCGCTCAGCTCGTCGCGTCCCACGCCGATGATGCGGCCACCTTCGGGCAAGGTATCGTGGCGAAAGGCTTGGAACAAGGCGGGCATGAGTTTGCGCCAGACCAGGTCGCCGGTGCCCCCAAAGAAGACCAGATCAAAAGCCATGTTGTTCTTGAGTTACATGAAATAAGTGTTTGTAATGTAACTTTGTTTCAACGATAATTCAAGCTTGATTTTTGAAACGACCATGAACC
>JACDQO010000262.1 GCA_015657605.1 Limnohabitans sp.
ACCGCATGATCGAGCAGTACAGCCGCCAAGCCGGTTTCCTGATCGAAGAAGGTTGCACCCCAGCGCAAGTCGACAAAGCGGTCGAAAAATTTGGTTTTGCCATGGGTCCTTTCCGCATGGGCGATCTGGCGGGTAACGACATCGGCTGGGCTATCCGTAAGCGCCGTTACACCGAAAAGCCCAACCTGAAGTACAGCAAAACCGCTGATTTGCTGTGTGAAATGGGCCGCTATGGTCAAAAGACAGGTGCGGGCTGGTACGACTACCAAACTGGCAAACGCGATGCGATCCCAAGTAGTGTGGTGGTCGAGATGATCGAAAAGCACCGTGCTGCATTGGGCATCACGCCCCGCAAAATTTCTGACGAAGAAATTGTCCAACGCTTGGTGTATTCGCTGGTCAATGAAGCGGCGCACATCCTGGAAGAGGGCATTGCCAGCAAGGCCAGCGACATCGACATGGTGTACCTGACCGGTTATGGCTTCCCGATTTGGCGCGGCGGTCCCATGAACTACGCCGACACCATTGGCTTGTTCAATGTGGCCGAAGCCATGAAGCGCTTTGCCAAGAACCCGCACGACGACGCCCAATTCTGGCAACCCGCGCCCCTGTTGGCACGCTTGGTGGCCGAAGGCAAGACATTCAACTGATTTTTTAATTTTCGGGAAAGCGGTTTTTTCGACCGCTTGCCCACATGAAAGGTTTTCATCATGACGAATGCTGTCATCGTATCCACCGCACGCACCCCATTGGCCAAGAGCTGGAAGGGTGCTTTCAACATAACCCATGGCGCCACTTTGGGCGGGCATGCCGTACAACACGCCGTGGCCCGTGCTGGCATTGATGGCGCTGAGGTTGAAGACGTCATCATGGGTTGCGCCAGCCCCGAGGGCGCCACGGGTGCGAACATCGCACGCCAAATCGCCCTCAAGGCGGGTTTGCCGATTTCTGTGTCGGGCATGACCGTGAACCGCTTTTGCTCCTCGGGCCTGCAAACCATTGCACTGGCTGCGCAACGCATCATCGCTGGCGAAGGCCAGGTGTATGTGGCCGGTGGCGTCGAAAGCATCTCTTGCGTGCAGCAAGAAATGAACCTGCACATGATGCAAGATTTGGCTTTGGCCAAGATGAAGCCTGAGATTTACTGGAACATGTTGCAAACCGCCGAGCAAGTGGCCAAGCGCTACAAGATCGGCCGCGACGTGATGGACGCGTATGGCGCAGCCAGCCAGCAAAAGGCCTGTGCGGCTCAAGCAGCAGGTCTGTTCAACGACGAAATCGCGCCCATCACCGTGACTGCGGGTGTGGTGGACAAGGTCATGGGTTTGACCACCAAACAAGTCACCGTGAGTGTCGACGAAGGTCTGCGCGAAGGCACGACCGTTGAAGCCATCAGCGGCCTGCGCTCGGCTTTGCCTGGTGGCCTGGTCAGCGCAGGCAACGCCAGCCAGTTTTCGGATGGTGCAGGCGCTTGTGTGTTGATGGACGAAAAGCTGGCAGAACAGCGTGGCCTCAAACCCATGGGACGTTTCTTGGGTTTTGCGGTGGCCCGGTTGCGAGCCTGACGAGATGGGCATTGGCCCGGTGTATGCCGTGCCCAAAGCATTGGCGCGTTTGGGCCTCACGGTTCAAGACATCGATTTGTGGGAACTGAACGAAGCCTTTGCGGTGCAGGTGCTGTACTGCCGCGACAAGCTGG
>JACDQO010000263.1 GCA_015657605.1 Limnohabitans sp.
GACACCGCGCACGGCCATAGCAAAGGCGTGCTCGATAGGGTGTGCTGGGTCAAGCAAAACTACCCGCACATCGAAGTCATTGGCGGCAACATCGCCACGGGCGCGGCCGCTTTGGCGCTGGTCGAAGCCGGTGCCGACGCGGTCAAAGTGGGCATTGGCCCTGGGTCGATCTGCACCACACGCATCGTGGCGGGTGTGGGTGTGCCGCAAATCATGGCTGTGGATTCTGTGGCCACAGCCCTCAAAGGCACGGGCGTGCCGCTGATTGCCGACGGCGGCATCCGCTACAGCGGCGACATCGCCAAGGCCATCGCTGCAGGCGCGGGCACGGTGATGATGGGCGGCATGTTTGCGGGCACCGAGGAAGCGCCTGGCGAAATCGTGCTGTTTCAGGGCCGCAGCTACAAGAGCTACCGCGGCATGGGCTCGATTGGCGCCATGCAGCAAGGCAGTGCCGACCGCTACTTTCAAGAATCCAGCACCGGCAACCCCAACGCCGACAAGCTGGTGCCCGAAGGCATCGAAGGCCGCGTGCCCTACAAAGGCTCGGTCGTCTCCATCATTTACCAAATGGCGGGCGGCTTGCGCGCCAGCATGGGTTATTGCGGCTGCGCGACGATTGAGGCCATGCACAACGACTCTCAGTTTGTTGAAATCACGGCTGCGGGCATTCGTGAGAGCCACGTGCACGACGTGCAGATCACCAAAGAAGCGCCAAACTACCGGGCCGACTAAAATCTGTACCTGATCACCAAGGCGTCTGCACCCCAGACGCCTTTTCATTTCTCAAATTACGACGCCTGCCATGCAGCACTCCAAAATCCTGATCCTCGACTTCGGCTCGCAAGTCACCCAGCTGATTGCCCGCCGTGTACGTGAAGCGCATGTGTTTTGCGAAGTGCATCCTTGTGATGTGACCAGCGACTGGGTCCGCGATTACGCCAAAGACGGTAACCTCAAGGGCGTGATCCTGTCGGGTAGCCACGCCAGCGTGTACGAGGTAGACGACAAAGCGCCCGATGCGGTGTTTGAGTTGGGCGTGCCGGTCTTGGGCATTTGCTACGGCATGCAGACCATGGCCAGCAGCTGGGCGGCAAGGTCGAGGCGGGCACCACCCGCGAGTTTGGCTATGCCGAAGTCCGCGCCCACGGCCACACCGAACTGCTCCAAGGCATTGAAGACTTCGCCACGCCCGAAGGCCACGGCATGCTCAAGGTCTGGATGAGCCACGGCGACAAGGTCACGGCCATGCCAGCCGGCTTCAAGGTCATGGCCTCAACCCCGGCTTGCCCGATTGCCGGCATGGCCGACGAGGCCCGCCGCTTTTACGCGGTGCAGTTCCACCCCGAAGTCACCCACACCGTGCAAGGCCAAGCGCTGCTCAACCGTTTTGTGCTGGACATCTGCCAGGCCCGCCCTGACTGGATCATGGGTGATTACATCGAAGAAGCTGTCGCCAAGATCCGCGAGCAAGTGGGTGACGAAGAGGTCATCCTCGGCTTGTCGGGTGGCGTCGATTCATCCGTCGCTGCTGCACTGATCCACCGCGCCATCGGCGACAAACTGACCTGCGTGTTTGTGGACCACGGCCTGCTGCGCCTCAATGAAGGCGACATGGTCATGGAAATGTTCGTCGGCAAGTTGCATGCGAAAGTCATCCGCGTCGATGCCAGCGATTTGTTCCTCGGCAAACTGGCGGGCGTGAGCGAGCCTGAAGCCAAGCGCAAGATCATTGGCGGTTTGTTTGTCGATGTGTTCAAGGAACAGGCAGCCAAACTCAAGGCGGGAGATGGTGGGCACAAGGGCGCGACTTTCCTGGCCCAAGGCACGATTTACCCCGACGTGATCGAGTCCGGCGGTGCCAAGAGCAAAAAAGCCGTCCACCATCAAGAGCCACCACAATGTGGGCGGCTTGCCA
>JACDQO010000264.1 GCA_015657605.1 Limnohabitans sp.
CTCAGTTGGTAGAGCGCAACCTTGCCAAGGTTGAGGTCGCGAGTTCGAGCCTCGTTTCCCGCTCCAAACACCGAAAGATTGACCCAGTCTTTCAAACAAAAAGGAAGCCTAGGCTTCCTTTTTTGTTTTCAGATCGGGTCAGGTCAGCCCATCAATTGACCATGACCAATTTGCCCTTGACGCTGCGCGAGCCCATCAAAGCGTAAGCCGCTTTGAGTTCGCTCATGGGCAGGGTACGGTCCAGAACGGGTTTGATTTTTCCTTGGCCGTACCACTGAGCCAGTTCACCCATCATCGTTGCATTCGCTTGGGGTTCGCGTTTGGCAAAGTCACCCCAAAAAACGCCCACCAAGGATGCGCCCTTCAGCAAGGGCAGGTTCAATGGCAGCGAGGGTATGGGGCCCCCGGCAAAACCCACCACCAAATAACGGCCACGCCAAGCGATGGATCTGAAGGCGGGTTCGGCCAGGTCGCCGCCCACGGGGTCATAGACCACGTCGGGGCCTTTGCCATCGGTCAAGCTCTTGAGCGCTTCACGCAGGTTTTCGCGGGTGTAATTGATGGTGGCGTCCGCACCGAGCGTGCTGCACAAAGCACATTTTTCGTCGGTGGAGGCCGCAGCAATGACCTTGGCGCCCATGGCCTTGGCGATCTGGATCGCGGCGGTGCCGACGCCTCCAGCTGCGCCCAAGACCAAAACGGTTTCACCTGCCTTGAGGGCGGCGCGGTCCACCAAAGCGTGGTGCGAGGTGGCATAAGTCATGATGAAGGCCGCGCCATCGGTGGCTGGAAAGCCAGCAGGCAAGGGCATGCACAGCTTTGCAGGGGCGAGGGTGTGGGTGCCAAAGCCACCCGTGCCCGACAAGCAAGCCACGCTTTGACCGACTTTGAGGTGTGTGACGCCTTCGCCGACAGCTTGCACTGTGCCTGCGTATTCCGAGCCCGGCACAAAGGGCAATTCGGGCTTCATCTGGTACTTGTTCTGCACGATCAGCAGGTCGGGGAAATTCAGGCTGGCTGCCTCAATCTGAATGAGCACCTGGCCCGGACCGGGTGTCGGGGTAGGCAGTTCTTTCCAGGTGAGGGCATCAACGCCCGTCGGGTTCTCGCAAAGCCAAGCGTGCATGACTTCTCTCCAAATGGGTTCAAACAAATCAAACGGCTATCTTAGGCAGCTCAGGAGGACGATTCATGTCTCGCTAGCGACCACCTGATGCGCATCGTTGTCTCTCTGGATGGCCGTTGGGTCTAGGGGGGCGTCAACCTACGAATGACCGATTGATCCAATACTGAACATGAAAATCCTGATTTCCAATGACGATGGCTTTCGGGCCGATGGCATCGTGGCCCTGTATGCCGCTCTCAAGGACATTGCCGACGTTGAGGTGGTGGCTCCAGAGCACGAACACAGCGCCAAATCGAATGCACTGACGCTGCACACGCCCTTGTATGTGAACCGCGCAGACAACGGCTTTCGGTATGTCAACGGCACGCCGGCCGATTGCGTGCACATCGCATTGACGGGTTTGTTGGGTTATCGCCCGGATTTGGTGATCTCAGGCATCAACAACGGTGCCAACATGGGCGATGACACTTTGTATTCGGGCACGGTCGGTGCCGCCATGGAGGGGTTTCTGTTTGGCATTCCAGCCATCGCGGTATCCCAAATCGACAAAGGATGGGCGCACCTGGACGGCGCGGCCAGCACAGTCAAGCGGATGGTCCAGCAAATGATCCAGCAAGACCTGATCGGCCATCGCCCTTGGTTGTTGAATGTGAACATTCCGAATTTGCCAGAGTCGCAGATCAAATCGCCCAAGGTCTGTCGTTTGGGCCGACGTCATGCGGCAGAGCCCGTCATCACCCAAGTTGATCCGAGGGGACAGACCATGTACTGGATTGGCGCTGCGGGCGCCGCCATGGACGACAGTGCGGGCACGGATTTCCATGCGGCAGACCAGGGGCATGTGGTGGTCACGCCTTTGAAGGTGGATCTGACCGAGCACGACCACCTGCAGGCCTGGAGCCAAACTTGTAGTCGCCTTTGGCAACAGGACGGTTCATGAAGCCAAGGCCGAGTTTTCCTGCCAAATTGAGCGGCTCCGGCGTGAAGCCCAAACTGGGTTTGGGCAGCTCCGCGCCTCAATCGCTCTCGGTTTCTCCATCCAAGAACACCGCTGCACTTCGCACACCGCCTGTGTCAAAGGGTTTGGGTTTGGATTCAAGTGCGTTCAGGGACCAGATGGTGGCCAAATTGGCCGCGCAAGGTGTTCAAGATGCGCTTGTTTTGAAGGCCATGGGTCGGGTGGAGCGACACCTTTTTGTGGAGTCGGCATTGGCTGGGCAGGCCTACGAGGACACCAGTTTGCCGATTGGATTTGAACAAACCATCTCCAAGCCCAATGTGGTGGCCCGCATGATCGAGTTGTTGCGGCAAGGCGCTCACGGCAAATTGGGTCGGATCTTGGAGATTGGTACGGGCTGTGGTTACCAGGCCGCCGTTCTCAGCCATGTGGCGACCGAGGTTTACAGCATTGAACGTTTGCGCGGTCTGCATGAAAAAGCCAAAAAGAATCTGCTCCCGTTTCGTTTGCCCAATGTGCATCTGATTTTTGGGGATGGCATGCTCGGCTTTCCCAAAGGTGCCCCTTATGCCGGCATCATCTCAGCCGCTGGTGGCGAGAACGTGCCTCAAGCTTGGTTGGATCAGCTGGCCACAGGAGGCCGTTTGGTCGCGCCGACGGTCACCACTTCAGGCCAACAAGCCCTTGTTGTGATTCACAAAACAAGTCAAGGGTTCGACCGTCAGGTTTTAGAGGCGGTTCACTTTGTGCCTCTAAAATCAGGCATTGCTTGAAGGATTGAACCCGGATGATTTTTAGTCATGTTTCTCGTCTCTGGCTCGGTGTGCTCACCCTGGCAATTTTGGCTGGCTGCAACACGCCGCCCAGAGTGCCCGCGCCCGTGGAAAGCCGCAATGTGGGCGGTCGCACGGCAATGCCAGCTTCAGCTCCTACTGCGGCCCCTGCGCCCGATGTGTCGGCGGTGAGTCCTTCTGCCAAAGTGATGCCCGGTTCAGAAAATGCGGGCAGACCTGGTTTTTACACCGTCCAACGTGGCGATACGTTGACACGCATTGCCCTCGATCACGGTCAGTCTTGGCGCGATGTGGCCTCTTGGAACAATTTGTCCAACGCGAATTTGATCGAGGTGGGCCAAGTGTTGCGTGTGGCTCCCCCTAACGCCATCACCGAAGCCAGTGGTGTCGTGGTCCAGCCGATGGGGCCAGCGACTCAGGCCGTACCCAAACCATTGCCCCAAGCTCAAACGCCGTCCACCCAAGCCGCCCCTGATCAAGGTTTCGCTTTTTCTTGGCCAGCCAACGGTCAAGTCATTGGCAACTTTGACGAGGTGAAAAC
>JACDQO010000265.1 GCA_015657605.1 Limnohabitans sp.
CGCCACCGGACGGTGTGCACCCAGCGTCAGCAGGGCCGGGGCCGGCACGTTTCAAACTCGGTGGTGATGGCCGCGCAGCGTTGCATCAACTGCGCCAGGCCTTGCTCATCCAAATAATCGGTCTGGATGTGGTGGTGACTCACCCGCCCGGCGGGACTGGCCGCATCAGGGTCGAGCACCACAGTGAAGTAGCCCATGGCCTGGGCCGCGTGCACAAACATGCGGCCCAGCTGGCCACCGCCCATCACGCCCAAAGTGGCCATCTGTCCATTGACCATGGCGCCCGGCAAAATGGCGCGGCTCATGCGGTGCCCACTGGAGGAAGTGTCATGGCGCGGGCCATGGCGGTTTGTTCAGCGCGGAAAGCTTCAAGCTTGGCGCGCAAAGCCGGGTCGTTGTTGGCCAACATGGCCACGGCAAACAAAGCCGCATTGGCCGCCCCCGCTGCGCCAATGGCAAAGGTGGCCACCGGCACGCCTTTGGGCATTTGCACAATGCTGTGCAGCGAATCCACGCCAGACAGCGCCTTGGTCTGCACAGGCACGCCCAGCACAGGCACCACGGTTTTGGCCGCGATCATGCCGGGCAAATGCGCCGCACCGCCCGCGCCCGCGATGATGGCCTGCAGGCCACGCTCAGCAGCGCTCTGTGCATAAGCAAACATATCGTCCGGCATTCTGTGGGCCGAAACCACGCGGGCGTCGTGAGGGATGCCAAACTGTTGGAGAATCTGGACTGCGTGCTGCATGGTGTCCCAGTCGGAGCTGGAACCCATGACGACGCCGATGAGCGCTTGAGTCATTGGGTGCTTTTTGTGATCAATGTCGAATTTTAAGGTTTCGCTTCATCTGGAGCCGAAACACAAACCGGAACACTGCCCGCCATGATGGACGTCACGATACAAAACTTTGAAGCCGAGGTCATCGAAGCCTCCATGACCACGCCCGTGCTGGTGGACTTTTGGGCCCCTTGGTGCGGCCCTTGCAAATCACTGGGCCCGGTGCTCGAAAAAGTCGAGGCCGCTTACGAAGGCCGCTTCAAGTTGGTCAAAATCGACTCTGACCAAGAGCAGCAATTGGCCCAGGCCTTTGGCATCAAAAGCATCCCGACCTGCGTGTTGCTGAAAAACGGCCAGCCTGTGGATGGTTTCATGGGCGCTTTGCCTGAAGGTCAGGTCAAGCAATTCCTGGACAAACACCTGCCAGCCGCCGAAGAGCTGCAGGCCCAGGCCGCCGCCCAAGAAGCCCAGCAACACCTGCAAGCGGGCGATGAGCACAGCGCCCGTGCCGCCTTGGAACAAGCTCTGGCCACCGACCCCGGCAACGACGATGCCCGCTTTGACCTGGTCAAGTTGCTGATTGGCCTGGGCGAATTGGCTGAAGCGGCCGCTTTGCTGGCACCCACCATGGCACGCATCCCTGTGCCGCTGCGCTTTGAGGCCCAAACCCAGTGGCTCAACGCCCTGGAGTTTGTGACCAACGACCCGCGTGGCCAATGGGAGCTGGACCAGTTTGACGCCTTGATCGCCCAAAACAAGCGCGACTTTGAGGCCCGCTTTGCCAAAAGCCGTTTGCTGATCGCCATTGGTCAATGGGAAGCGGCGATGGACGAATTACTCGAAATCATCATGCGCGACAAGAAGTGGGACAACGAAGCCCCACGCAAAACCTTTGTGGCCCTGCTGGAGCTGATGACGCCGCCCAAGCCCAAAACCCAAGACGCCACCGGCAAGTCAGCCGGGGGCATCGAGTTGATGGGCAAAGCGGCACTTCAGGAGGATCCGCACATGGCCATGATCTCGAGCTACCGGCGCAAGCTGAGCATGATGCTCAACTGAGTACGGCTCAGCCCAAAACTTCAAACCCGGTCCCGCTGCTGCGATGCAGGCTGACCGGGCTTTTTCACGGCTGCGCCGCCAAGCGTCTCAGCGCGTCGCCCCGGCCTGGCGCTCGATGTCCATGTGCATGCGCTGCAGCAGCCCGGCCCACATGAGCACCTCACCCACCACAAACATCGGTCCCACCAACAAGCCCACCAAGTCGTCTACAAAAGCCGGTTTGCGGCCCTCGAAATAGTGGCCAATGAACTGGATGAGCCAACCGATGAAGAACAAGCCCAAACCCGCCTGCCAAACCGCCAGCCCCAGAGCTTGCGCCAGAGGTGGCACCTCATGGGCGGCCGCGATCAGCACGCCATTCACCACCGAGGTGGCCACCCCCAGCAACAGATCACCGCGGCTCAGGTACCACAGGCTGGTGAGTGCCCACATGGCCCATGCCAGCGTCACAGTCTGCCCCGCCACCACCCAGGACGGCACCAGCATCAAGACACCGATGGACAGAAAAATCAGCGGGATGCCCAGCAGATGGGTGGCGATGTTGCGGCGATCGCGGTGGTAATGGGCGTACTGCACCATCAAGATGGTCGCAGGGCGAAAAAGTGTCATTCCATGTCCTCGTTCTGGCGATCAAAACGCCCAATGTAATACTTGTCGTTACACACATTTACCGGTTTCAGCCCTTGGGCCGGGCCACGTCAGCGGTTTTTCGGACAGTTGCAACCTAGAATTTAACCATCACTTTTGAACTCATTTCCAAACCATGCCACGCGCTGAGCCCCTGATCACCACCGAAGAGATGCAATGCCTGCTCGGTGGTGCGCCTGTGCGCTCGAACCTGCCAGCCCGCAGCTTGTTGGCGCAACTGAACTCCCTGCATTTTGGCGCTGCACTCTGGCTGGTCAAGGGTGTTTTCCTGTATGCCGTGCTCATGAGCCCGGATGCTGGCAACCTGGTGGCCAGCACCCGCTACCTGTGGATGCGCGGCTGCCTGGAACTGCTTTGCCTGGCTGTATTCTGGGGTGCTTACCTTCACCCGCGCGGCCGCACAGTCGCCTTTGCCAGCTTGCTGGTGGCCAGTACCACCTTGCTGCTCGATGCCATGACACTGCTGGCGTTCAACAGCTGATTTCCCAATCGCCCAAAAAAAGGCGCTGCCATGCAGCGCCTTTTTACGGCCGAAATGCGGTGAAGTCAGGCCATTAGCCTCTTCATGGCTTCTTCGTACTTCGCCGCTGTGTTCTCGATCACCTCGCGCGGAAGGCGCGGCGCAGGCGGGGTTTTGTCCCAGGGCTTGCCGTTGATCTGGGCGGTCTCCAACCAGTCGCGCAAAAACTGTTTGTCGTAGCTCGGGGGGTTGGCGCCTTCGGCATAACTGTCGGCGGGCCAGTAACGTGATGAATCGGGCGTCAGCACCTCGTCCATCAATACCAGTGTGCCGTCGGCGTGCAGGCCAAACTCGAACTTGGTGTCGGCAATGATGATGCCCTTGGTGGCCGCAATGTCGCGCGCGGCTTTGTAGAGCTGGATGCTGATGTCGCGGATGCGGGTGGCCAGGTCGATGCCGATCATGGCCACGGTTTGTTCGAAGGTGATGTTTTCGTCGTGCTCGCCCACCGCCGCTTTGGCCGCTGGCGTGTAAATGGGCTCGGGCAGGCGGCTGGCGTTTTTCAAGCCTGCGGGCAGCTTCACACCGCACACAGCTTGGTTATCCTGGTACTCCTTCCAGCCACTGCCCGCCAAATAACCGCGCACCACCGCCTCAACCGGGATGGGTTTGAGGCGCTTGACCAACATGGAGCGGCCTTGGACTTGCGGTACTTCTGCGGCGCTCACCACGCTCTCGGGCGCTTCGCCTGTCAAGTGAATGGGGCAAATATTCAGGCCTTTGGGGCCGAGTTGGTCAAACCAAAACAGCGCCATTTGCGTGAGCAGCATGCCTTTGCCCGGGATGGGCTCGCCCATGATCACGTCAAAAGCACTGATGCGGTCAGAAGCCACCATCAAGATCCGATCGTCACCCACGGCGTAGTTGTCACGCACCTTGCCTCGCGCCAGCAGGGGCAAGGAGGTCAGAGCCGAGGTGTGGAGTGCAGAGGTCATGGCGAAACAGTCAAGCAACAGCTAAAAAAGAAAAAGGCCCGTTGAACAGTCAACGGGCCATTCGGGTCAATTATCGCAGGCTCAGTTCACCACTTGGGCCAATTCACCCCGTGCGTAACGGGCGGCCACCACCTGCAAGTTGTCACCCTTGATCTTGGGGGCCTGGCCTTCGCAGCCGAACTCCAGGTAACGCTGTTTGCAAATTTGCTTGGCCGCTTCGCGGGCGGGCTTGAGCCATTCGCGGGCGTCAAACTTGTCGGGGTTTTCAAACAAAAACTTGCGGCAAGCGGCCGTCATGGCCAAACGGATGTCGGTGTCGATGTTGATCTTGCGCACGCCGTGCTTGATGGCTTCCTGGATTTCCTCGACGGGCACACCAAAGGTTTGCTTCATCTGGCCGCCGTACTGGTTGATCATGGCCAACAGCTCTTGCGGCACGCTGGACGAACCGTGCATCACCAAATGGGTGTTGGGGATCCGCTGGTGGATTTCTTTCACGCGACCGATGGCCAGGATGTCGCCCGTGGGCTTGCGGCTGAACTTGTAAGCGCCGTGGCTGGTGCCAATCGCAATCGCCAAGGCATCCAAGCCTGTGGCTTTGACGAACTGGGCGGCCTCTTCGGGATCGGTCAGCATCTGGCTGTGGTCCAGCTTGCCGACCGCGCCAATGCCATCTTCTTCACCCGCCTCACCGGTTTCGAGGTTGCCCAGGCACCCCAATTCGCCCTCCACCGAGACACCCAACTTGTGGGCCATGTCCACCACGCGGCGGGTCACATCCACGTTGTAGGCAAAGTCGGCCGGGGTCTTGCCGTCTTCCATCAAAGAGCCGTCCATCATGACCGACGAGAAACCCAGGTTGATCGCGCCCTGGCAGATGGCCGGGCTTTGGCCGTGGTCCTGATGCATGACCAAGGGGATGTGCGGCCATTGCTCGGTGGCCGCCTGAATCAAGTGCTTGATGAAAGGCTCACCAGCGTATTTACGGGCGCCGCACTGGCCTGCAATGATGACGGCGCGCGACCTCGTCGGCCGCCATCATGACGGCTTGGACTTGCTCGAGGTTGTTGACGTTGAAAGCTGGAATGCCGTAGCCGTTGACGGCTGCATGGTCCAGCAGCTCGCGCATTGAAACGAGTGCCATGGTGGTGAAGTCCCGGAAGTTTGAAAATTGAAGGCACCGGTAAGACACCCGGCCCAGATTGACCCGGATTTTATAGGCTTCGGTCTGACGCAAGCCTGAACCGCCCCCATGAGAGCGGGGCCATACGTCCTCAAGCCACTTTGCAAATTTTCAGCATGTTGGTGCCGCCGGGCGAACCCATGGGCTCCCCGCAGGTGATGGCGTACACATCGCCCGAACTCACGATGCCGCGGCTTTTCAGGTGGTTTTCAGCCTCGGCCAAAGCGGTGTCGCGGTCAGCGCTGGTGTCCATCAAAAGCGGGCTGACGTTGCGGAACAAGGCCATCTTGCGCTGAGAAGAACAGCTTGGTGGTCAGGGCATAGATCGGAATGTGCACGCGGCGGCGGCTCATCCACAG
>JACDQO010000266.1 GCA_015657605.1 Limnohabitans sp.
CCTGCAGAAGTCCCCACCAAATAAGCAGGCCGCAGGCCCGCCTCTTCGAGCACCTGGATCACGCCCACATGGGACGAAGCCCCGGGCAGCCCCTCCGCCCAAAGCCAAACCCAAGCGCACCTCTTTGCGCTCCACACTGGGAAGCGCTGTACCCGGGGCTGTGGGCTGCGTGATGGGCACGCTGCTGCAAGCGGCCAACACCATCACCGTCAACATCAGACCCAAACGCCCAAGTCCCCTGACAGCAGCCGCGCCAAGACCCAGGCGGCACCGGTTTTTTTCATTGTTTGCTTTGACTGACAACATTTTTCCCTCAAATCTTATTGATAACGATTCGCATTTGATTTACAATTTCACCATCATTCACTCACCGATGACGTCCACCATGAACTTCTTGAGAACGATTCTGAGCTTGGCCTGCCTGATGACTGCGGCATCCACCATGGCGCAAGACAAAGTCCTGAACATCTATTCGGCACGTCACTACCCCAGCGACGAGGTGATGTACAGCGAATTCACCAAAGCCACAGGCATCAAGATCAACCGAGTGGATGCCGACGATGCCGGTATTCTCGCCCGTCTCAAGGCCGAAGGTGCCGCCTCCCCTGCCGATGTGATCTTGTTGGTCGATGCGGCACGGCTGTGGCGCGCCGAAGTCGATGGCTTGTTCCAGCCCATCAAATCCAAATTGCTCGAAGACGCCATCCCCGCCAACTTGCGCGCCAAACCTGCCGACAACGGCGGCACGGCTTGGTTTGGCCTGTCCACCCGCGCACGCGTGGTGGTCTATGACAAAGTCAAATTCAACAAGACCGATGTGGACACCTATGAAAAACTGGCCGATCCCAAGTTCAAAGGCAGCTTGTGCATCCGCAGCGGCTCGCACCCCTACAACCTGAGTCTTTTTGGGGCTTTGACAGAGCACTTGGGACCGCAAAACACCGAGGTTTGGCTCAAAGGCCTGGTGAGCAACATGGCACGCAGCCCCAAGGGGGGTGACACCGACCAGATCAGGGGCGTGGCTTCGGGTGAGTGCGGCGTGGCCGTCACCAACACCTATTACCTGGCCCGAATGATGCGGTCGCCCAACCCTGCAGACAAAGCCGTGGCTGAAAAAGTGGGTGTGGTCTTTCCCAACCAAAGCAGCTGGGGCACCCACATGAACGTGGCCGGCGGTGCGGTGGCACGCCACGCCAAAAACACCAGCAACGCGGTGCAGTTTTTGGAGTACTTGGCCAGCCCAGCCGCTCAAAACCACTTTGCCAACGGCAACAACGAATGGCCAGCGGCCAAGGGCGTCAGCTTTGACAACCCGGCCCTGAAAGCCATGACCGGTGGCAGCTTCAAAAGCGAATTGCTCCCGATCAGCGCCGTGGGCATGAACCAAATCAAGGTGCAGCAAATGCTGGACCGGGTGGGCTTCAAATGACAAAAGCCCCCTGGTTGATCTCAACCAAGGGGCCTATGGACTGTCACTTCCTGTGAGCAACAAGCTGCGCTGAGGGCAGGCTCAGCAAGGCGAGTCAAGCCGTGACGGCCTCGGCGATATCGGCAGGCACTGCTGGCAAAC
>JACDQO010000267.1 GCA_015657605.1 Limnohabitans sp.
GAGGCGCTTCGCTTTGCCACATCGGCCCAGCGCAGTCAGCCCTTGGCGGGTCATTGTTGGCTTGTCGCCCTCTACAATCGATGTTTTTCTCACCTAAGCCAGACCCTCTGGCGCTTTGACCCTCTTCCCATGGCGGTATTCACCGAAGTCACCGAAGCCCAGGCCAACGACCTGATGCAAGCCCTCAACCTGGGCCAGCTCACCGCCCTGCGCGGCATCGAAGGTGGCATTGAAAACACCAACTACTTCGCCACCACCACCCATGGAGAGTATGTGCTCACCCTGTTTGAGCGCCTCACCCACGAACAACTGCCCTTTTACCTGCTCTTGATGAAATTCTTGGCTGGCCGTGGCATCCCGGTGCCCGATCCGGCCGCCAACCGCGATGGCGATGTGCTGCACACCTTGAATGGCAAGCCTGCCGCCGTGGTCAACAAACTCTCGGGCAAAAGCCAATTGCAGCCCCAGGCCATGCACTGCGCCGCAGTAGGCCAAATGCTGGCGCGCATGCACTTGGCGGGGCCGACTACAACCGCAGCCAACCCAATTTGCGTGGCCTGCCCTGGTGGAACGAAACAGTCCCGGTGGTCTTGCCCCATCTGGACGAAGCCCAAGCCGCCTTGCTGCGCAGCGAACTGGCTTACCAAAACCACATCGCCGAAAGTGCCGCTTACGCCGCCTTGCCCCGTGGCCCGGTGCACGCCGACCTGTTCCGCGACAACGTGATGTTCGACGGCGAGCAGCTGACCGGCTTTTTTGACTTTTACTTTGCAGGCGTGGACACCTGGCTGTTCGACTTGGCCGTGTGCCTGAACGACTGGTGCATCGACCTGAGCACCGGCCACCACGACGCCGAACGCGCAGGGGCCATGCTGCAAGCCTACGGCCTGGAGCGCCCCCTGTCAGCGCCTGAGCGCGCTTTGTTGCCCGCCCTTTTGCGGGCCGGGGCTTTGCGGTTCTGGATTTCGCGGCTGTGGGACTACCATCTGCCCCGAGAAGCGTCCATGCTCAAACCGCACGACCCGACCCACTTTGAACGCGTTTTGCGCGGCCGGATTCTCCACCCCGTGTCCTTGTCTGCCACCGTCTGACCACCATGCACCTGCAAATCGTTCCTGCCAGCGCCGGCCTGAAATGGGCCAAACAAGGCCTGCGCACTTTTTGGCGTCAACCTTTGGCCATGACGGGTCTGTTCTTTTTGTTCATGACCACGGTGTCGGTGGTCTCGATCGTGCCTTTTGTGGGCAGCGCTTTGGCGCTCATCGTTTTGCCAGGACTGACGCTGGGCATGATGGCAGCCACACAAACCGCCTCTCAGGGCAAGTTCCCCATGCCCGGTGTCTTGTTTGCCGCCTTCAAGGCCGGGCCTCATCGCAAAACCATGTTCCATTTGGGCGGCCTGTACGCGGTGATTTTCTTGGCGGTGATGCTGGTGTCCACCTTGGTCGACGGCGGTACCTTTGCCAAAGTCTATTTTGGTGGCGCCAAAATGACGCCCGATGTGGTCACAGCCGACTCGTTTCAAACCGCCTTGTGGGTGTCCATGCTGTTTTATGTGCCACTGTCCATGATGTTTTGGCATTCACCTGCCTTGGTGCACTGGTACGGCATGCCAGCGGTCAAAAGCTTGTTTTTCAGCTTCATGGCTTGCTGGCGCAACCTGAAGGCATTCATGGTGTATGTGATGGTTTGGGGGCTGATTTCATGGGCAGCGCCATTTTGGCTTTGCTCGTCACCAGCTTGATGGGCAACCCTCAGTTGATGACGGCGGCTTTCCTGCCGCTGGGACTGATGGTCGCGGGCATGTTCTTCACCTCCATGCTGTTTTCGGTGCGCGACTGTTTTTCAACCGACCTTGACGACGAACAAAGCGCGCCACCCCCCAGCGCGGATTGATCAGTGCTGGTGGCCGTGTGCACCGTGGGCGTGGCGGTGCGTCACCTCATCGGCAGAGGCAGCCCGGACCTCGACCACTTTGAGCGCCAAGTCAGGTGCTGACCCGCCCACGGGTGGTTGCCATCGAGCATCACCTGGTCGCCTTTGATTTTCAGCACATTGAACACCTGCTCGCGCCCGTCTGGCGTACGACCACGCAGCTGACCGCCCACCTTGACGCCTGGTGGAAATTCACTTTTAGGAATGCTCTGCACGAGGCTTTCATCGCGCTCGCCAAATGCGTCGGCTGGAGCCAACTTCAAGGTGGTGGCAAAGCCCACTTCTTGGCCTTCGAGGGCTTCTTCGATTTTGGGAAACGTGTTGTCGTAACCGCCATGCAGGTACGAGGTGGGCTCTTGGGCCTTGTCCAGCAGTTGGCCTTGGGCATTGGTCACCTTGTATTGCATGGTGACGACGGTGTTTTGGGTGATTTTCATGGGATCCTTCAAAGCAGAAAAGAAGTTTAGACCACGGTGAGTTTGGCCACGCTCAGCGCCAGCCATTTCACGCCGTGACGGGGAAAGTTGACCTGGGCGCGGGCATCGGCCGCCACGCCCTCCACCGCCAACACCTTGCCCTCACCAAACTTGGTGTGGAACACGGTTTTGCCAGCGCTGATGCCGTGCTCGGGCGCGGCTTTTTGCACCGGCACGGGTGGGCTTTTGTAGGTTTCGGTGCTCAAGCTGCTCTGCCCCCAAGCGGGGCGGGTCTGGCGGTTGAAGGCCGGGGTTTGCGGCCAAGCAGATCCGGATGAACCCGAACTGCCACCCGCTGTGCCCAAATTGGAGAACCCGGCATTTTTGGGCGTCACCCATTTCAGGCAGGCCTCGGGCAACTCGGCCAAAAAA
>JACDQO010000032.1 GCA_015657605.1 Limnohabitans sp.
CCACCAAGAAGATCACCCGCTTCTTAGTGGGCCCTGCGGGCTGCGAGGTCACTGGCGTTTGCTGGACACCCGACGGGCGCACGATGTTCATCAACATCCAGCACCCTGGTGAAGTGGGCAGCCACCCGAATGCACCGGCAGCTTATGTGGCTGCGACCAACAAGGATGCCTGGGTCAATGCCAACCCCACGGTCTTCTCCAAGTGGCCTGATGGTCCAACTGGTGGCCGTCCGCGCTCAGCCACAGTGGTCATTCGCAAGAACGACGTGGCGTGATCGGCACCTGAAATTGGCCTTGGCAGACCCTGACTGGGTCTGCCGCCGAGCTTGGGCCACCCCGAGGGTGGCCCATTCATTTTCCTGTTCCAAGATGGTTGACCCGACATGAAAGCGATGCATTCCCATGTTCTTGATTGGCTACCCGGAAACCATCGGTTTTTGGTAGCCAGAGCACTGGCCACGTTTGCCCTGGCTGGATGCATGCTCGCTTGCGGTGGCGGTGGCAACGGTCCAGGCGATTCTGCGGCTGGTGTCGATTCAGGGATGACCAATGTACCCACTTCGCCGAATCCGCAGCCCAGAGTTCTGGCCAAACCCGTGCTTTCTTTTTCGGACACTGGCCTGAGTGTGTCAGATGGTGTGACCCACATCGGAGCCTGGCAAGTCAGCAGTCTGGAAGGCTGGGAATTTTCCTTCAACATGGGGGCAACTTGGACCCGCGGTCAGGGTGATTTTTTTGATGTTCAAGGCGATGGTCCTAAAACCATTTGGGTCAGAGCGCGCGACGACTTGGGCAACACCTCCGACATCGTGGTCGTCAGCTGCGTGCTGGATACGATGCCGCCTGCTGCTGTGCAAGCGGCCATGGTGTCGCAAGACTTCACCCGTTTGGTGAAAGTTTCGGGCGTCGAAGACCAAGGGCGCTGGGAATACTCGGTGGATGAGCAGCGCACTTGGCTGCCTGGCTCTGGCGATCGTCTGGCTTTGTTGGGCAATGCTTTACCGGTGCTGTGGCTGCGTCAAATAGACCTGGCGGGCAATAAGTCACCTGTTGAGCGTGTCAACCTGCAAGAGACAAACAACACCACTTGGCATGAAGCATCTGGCAACCCATTGCAGCCCAGCTTGTTCGTCTTTGCAACAAGCCCGTCACCGTGGTTTTGCCACGGTTCTGTGGTCCGAGGTGATGCTGACTATGTCCGCTTCGACATTCCGGTCGGTCAACGTTTACAAAGCATGCGCCTGATTCACTATTCATCTCCCGATCCGATCGCATTTTTTGCATTGCAGAGGGCACCAGTTTTCGATGCGGGCATCGATGTGAGTCGCATGCTGGTGTATGGCCATATGGGCCCGCAAGATCTGAAACGCAACGTGCTGGAGGATGTGGCGCCTGGCCAGTTGACTGCCGGTTCCATGACTTTGTGGTTTCAACAAACTGGCCCTCTGGCCACTGAATATGCGATTGAGCTGGTTTTCCAAACTGCGCAATGAGCGCTGGACGTTCATGGTCTGCTGGCTGCTGGCAGCTTCGCTGGCGGGCTGCGGCGGTGGTGGCGGGGACACCCAGGCTTTGGGGCCAGCACCCGCCGTGCCACCGATCATGTCCGGCCCAGACCCTTTACTGGAACGCCAATGGCATTTGTTCAACACCGGCCAAAGTGGCGGTTTGCCTGGCATGGACATTGGTTTGCAAGGCGTCAAGGAAACAGGGCGTGGGGTCCTGATCGCTTTTGTAGATGGCGCGGTGCAATTGAGCCATCCCGATTTGGTAGCCAATGTCTTCTCGCTCAACGGCCTGCTGCCCACCCCTGATCCCTCACCCCCCACGGCAGTGCCCGGCGCTCCTGAAAACGCCAACCCCGGCCAATGGGACGACGCGCACGGCACGGCCGTGGTCGGTATTGCTGTGGCCAGTGCCAACAACAGCTTGGGCGGGCGTGGTGTGGCACCAGAATCCAAATTTTTTGGCGTATGACGGGGTTTCAACAGGCTTGGTGGCTTCGGCCTTGCGCTCGGCCATCCATTTGGGGGCCGACATTGTCAACAACAGCTGGGGCGCGCTCGACTCACAAAGTGGCAAAGGAAGTTACCGCACTGCAGACCCAGCATGGCGAGAGACCATGACTGCGGCAATTGGACAAGGGCGACGGGCACGTGGGTCGGTGGTGGTGTTCGCTGCAGGCAATGGTGGCCCCAACGAAGACAGCAACCGAGATGCCTATGCCAACCACCCTGGTGTGTTGGCTGTCGGCGCTGTGGATCACCGGGGTCGTCCATCTTCATATGCCGAACCCGGTGCCAATGTTTTGGTCAGTGCCCCTTCGATGAGTCTGTTGCGCCGCTCGAATGGCATCGCTGACATCTGGACCACCGACATTTCGGGCCCTCGTGGTTTGGCAGCGGGGACCCGTCCCGAGAACGCTGACTACACCGCATTTGCGGGCGGCTCTTCGGCCTCCGCCCCCATGGTCTCGGGTGTTGTGGCACTGATGCTGGAAGCCAACCCGGGCTTGAGTTGGCGAGATGTGCGTTGGCTGTTGGCCCGTACGGCACGACCGGCTGATCTCGGCTTAAAACTGGCCGATCCCTCGGCCATGAACACCCATGGCTTTCACCCCCTCGTGGGTTTCGGGCGAGTGCATGCCGGTGATGCGGTTCAAGCGGCCAAAAATTTCTCCAACCTTCCCCCTGAACGGTCATGCGACAGCGGTGTGCAATGGATAGACCAGCCCATCGGTGATGCGCCAGTTCCTGCGCTGGTCGCCACGGCCCGTTTCGAGGCTTGCGATCTGAAGACCGTGGAGTCTGTGCAGGTGACGCTGACGGTCGATCATCCCTATGGCGCAGATCTTGACGTGGTCTTGATTTCACCCACTGGCGCCCGCAGTCAACTTGCAAGACCACACCTTTGCCCTGCCGATCTGTTTGGACCCTGTGGTGACTTGTCGCGGGGATGGACGTTTCACAGCGTTCGGCACATGGGCGAGCCGCTTCACGCTGCGGTACAAAACGCCTTCACCCATCAGGCTCATCAAGGCTGGCAACTTCAACTCAAGGATGGGCAAGCCGGGGATACTGGACATTGGCGTTCTTGGAGATTGTTGATCACAGGGCACTGAAGCGCCTTGTTTCTTGCGAGGCTTCGCGCTAATCAGCGTCATTCTTGTCCTTTGTCATGAATACGTCACAAACTCATGGCACAGTGATCACATGATATTTCCAGAATCATTGAAAGGTCAGCCATGAAAGTCGGCATCAACGGTATGGGCCGCATCGGCCGTTTGGCCTTGCGTGCGGCCATGGGCGCAGCCGAGCGCCAATCAGACGACCCCCGCGCAGACAATCGCCTAGAAGTGGTGCACCTGAACGAACTCAAAGGTGGCGCAGCGGCCACGGCGCATTTGCTGGCCTTTGACAGCGTGCAGGGCAAGTGGCGCGAGCGCATCGAGGCCGAGGGCGACAGCCAGATTCGCATCGGTGATCGCACGCTGAGCTTTTCATCACACGCCAACCCGGCCGACATCCCTTGGGGCGAGATGGGTGTGGACGTGGTGCTGGAGTGCACGGGCAAGTTTTTGACGCCCGAAACCATTCAAGGCCACCTCGACCGGGGCGCCAAGCGCGTCATCGTGGCTGCGCCCATCAAGGTGGGCGGTGTGCTGAACATCGTGGTGGGCATCAACCACATGCTGTACAACCCGGCCAAAGACCGCATCGTCACGGCGGCGTCGTGCACCACCAACTGCTTGGCCCCGGTGGTCAAAGTCGTGCACGAAGCCATTGGCATCAAGCACGGCCAGATCACCACCATCCACGACCCGACCAACACCAACTTGGTGGTCGATGCCCCGCACAAAGACCTGCGCCGCGCCCGCAGCGCCATGGTCAGCTTGGCCCCCACCACCACCGGCAGCGCCACGGCGATAGCCCTGATTTACCCCGAACTCAAAGGCAAGCTCAACGGCCACGCCGTGCGTGCCCCGGTGCTCAATGCGTCGCTGACCGACTGCGTGTTCGAGATGAAGCGCGAAACCAGCGCAGAAGAAGTCAATGGCTTGTTTGCCGCCGCAGCCCAAGGTCCGCTGGCGGGCATCTTGGGTTACGAGGAACGCCCCTTGGTGAGTGTGGACTATGCCCGCGACACGCGGAGCGCCATTGTGGACGCGCTGTCGACGATGGTGACCGACGGCACGCTGCTCAAGATTTACGCCTGGTACGACAACGAGATGGGCTA
>JACDQO010000268.1 GCA_015657605.1 Limnohabitans sp.
CAGAGGCACGATCAGCAGCGCCACGATGTTGATGATCTTGATCAGCGGGTTGATCGCCGGGCCAGCGGTGTCCTTGTAAGGGTCTCCAACCGTATCACCGGTCACGGCCGCTTTGTGGGCGTCTGAGCCCTTGCCGCCGTGATGGCCGTCTTCGATGTATTTCTTGGCGTTGTCCCAAGCACCACCGCCGGTACACATGGAAATCGCCACAAACAGGCCGGTGATGATGGTACCCATCAGCAAACCGCCCAGCGCCTTGGGGCCCAAGATCAAACCGACCAGCACCGGCACCACCACCGGCAACAGGCTGGGAATGACCATTTCCTTGATGGCGGCTGTGGTCAGCATGTCCACAGCCTTGCCGTATTCGGGCTTGGCCGTGCCTTCCATGATGCCGGGGATCTCCTTGAACTGGCGACGTACTTCAACCACCACGCTGCCTGCAGCACGGCCCACCGCTTCCATGGCCATGGCCCCGAACAGGTAGGGGATCAGCCCGCCAATGAACAGACCAATGATGACCAGAGGGTCGGACAAGTCAAAACTGATGGCTTTGCCGTAGGCCTCCAGTTTGTGGGTGTAGTCGGCAAACAGCACCAGCGAGGCCAGGCCTGCCGAGCCGATGGCGTAACCCTTGGTCACGGCCTTGGTGGTGTTGCCCACGGCATCCAGCGGGTCGGTGATGTCGCGCACACTGCTGGGCATTTCAGCCATTTCTGCAATACCACCCGCGTTGTCGGTGATGGGACCATAAGCGTCCAGCGCCACCACGATGCCCGCCATGCTCAGCATGGATGTAGCCGCCACGGCAATGCCGTACAGGCCACCCAGAGCGTACGCGGTCCAGATGGCCAGGCAGACAAACATCACAGGCCAAGCCGTTGAGCGCATGGACACGCCCAGGCCAGCGATGATGTTGGTGCCGTGGCCGGTGGTCGAGGCTTGCGCAATGTGCTGCACCGGGGCGTATTGGGTGCCGGTGTAGAACTCAGTGATCCAGACCAAGGCGGCCGTGAGCACCAGACCCACAGCACAGGCGCCAAACAGTTTCATTTGGCTGCCCGCAGCGCCCAGGGCGTTGTCAGGTATCAGCCAGGTGGTGACAAAGTAAAAGGCGATCAAGGACAGCACACCCGAGATAGCCAAGCCTTTGTAGAGCGCAGGCATCACATTGGTCATGCCCGGAGAGGCCTTGACGAAGAAGCAACCAATGATGGAGGCGATGATGGACACCGCGCCCAAGGCCAGCGGGTACAGCACGGCCTGACCTGGGGCAGCTGAAATCAGCAAGGCTCCCAGCACCATGGTTGCGATCAAGGTCACGGCATATGTCTCGAACAGGTCGGCGGCCATGCCGGCGCAGTCGCCCACGTTGTCGCCCACGTTGTCGGCAATCACGGCGGGGTTGCGTGGATCGTCCTCGGGAATGCCGGCCTCCACTTTGCCCACCAGGTCGGCCCCCACGTCAGCGCCCTTGGTGAAAATGCCGCCGCCCAGTCGGGCAAAAATTGAGATCAGCGAAGAGCCAAAGGCAAATCCAATCAAAGGATTGAGCAAGTTGGCCAGGTTTTTGTCGGGTGTCAGGTTGCCGTTGCCCACCAAAAACCAGTAAAAACCGGACACACCCAACAAACCCAAGCCCACCACCCAGCATGCCGGTGATGGCACCACCCCGAAACGCCACGTCTAGCGCCGGGCCAATGCCTTTGGTGGCGGCTTGGGCCGTGCGCACGTTGGCTTTGACCGACACATTCATACCGATGAAACCGCACGCGCCAGAGAGCACCGCGCCGATCACGAAGCCGATGGCGGTGATGCCATCCAGAAAGATGCCCATCAGGATGGCCAGCACCACGCCGACGATGGCGATGGTTTTGTATTGCCGGGCCAGATAGGCCGCCGCACCGGCCTGAATGGCCGCTGCAATTTCCTGCATCCGGGCATTGCCGGCATCTTGAGAAAGGATCCACCCTCGGGCCCAAACGCCGTAAGCCACGGCAATCAAACCACATACGAGCGCCAGAATGAGCGCTGAATTTCCTGTCATCGTTGAACTCCTCGATGGTTGTCGCTGAACAGAGGGGCAACGCACTGGAGACCCCTCCATGGCGTTGCTTCCTCGATCACCGAAACCGGAGAACGATTGGCCAACAGCACATTAAAGAGGCTGGATCACGATCTGCGCAAGCCTTGTGAAAGTAAAATCGGGGTTAATCCCTAGTGATCTTCGTTTTTCATTAACTTTTCACCCCGAGACCCGCAAGATGTCCCTCGACAACGTCACCCCCGGCAAACAAGCGCCCGAAACTTTCAACGTGATCATCGAAATCCCGATGAACGCCGATCCGATCAAGTACGAAGTGGACAAGGAAACCGGCGCCTTGTTCGTGGACCGTTTCATGACCACGGCCATGCACTACCCCACCAATTACGGATACGTGCCCCAAACCCTGTCTGGCGACGGAGATCCGGTGGATGTGTTGGTGATCACCCCTTACGCCTTGCACCCCGGTGTGGTGGTGCCCTGCCGTGCCCTGGGCATTTTGATGATGGAAGACGAGGCCGGTGTGGATGGCAAGGTGGTGGCTGTGCCGACCAGAAATTGCGATGTACGACCACTGGCAAGACATCTCAGATGTGAACGCGATGCGCCGCAACGCGATCGCTCACTTCTTTGAGCACTACAAAGACCTTGAAAAAGGCAAATGGGTCAAAGTGCTGGGCTGGGAAGGCAAAGAATCCGCCCACAAGGAAATTTTGGACGGCATCGCGGCTTACAACAAAACCAAGGCCTGATGCGGCTGGGTTAGCGCTCACCCTGGTAGGCGCTGGCTGCGGCACCCAGCGCCTGCAGGGCCTGCAGGGCCTGCGCCGTGCGGGCGTTTTTTCATGGAGGCTGATTTATGGCAGCTTTTTCAGCGGCGAGTGCTGGTTCAACGCTTCCAGGTAGTTCTCCACCCCTGCTTTTTCCCGCTCCAGGAACCGGGCCACGGCTTCTGAAAACCCGGGGTGCGCCAGCCAGTGGGCACTGTGCGTGGGCGTGGGCAGCAGGGCGCGGGCCATTTTGTGCTCGCCTTGTGCACCGCCTTCAAAACGTTTGAGGCCGTGTTGGATGCACCATGCGATGGGCTGGTAGTAGCAAGCCTCAAAGTGCAGGCAGTCCACCCGCTCGAGCGCTCCCCAGTAACGGCCATAGGCCACTTCGGGCTGGCCTTGGGCGTTCAGGTGCAGGCCGATCAGGCTGATGCCTATGGGCTGTGCCTCGTGTTCGGCCACAAACAGCAGCCAGTTGGCCGCCATGTCGCGGCGCATGGATTCAAAAAACGCAGGCGTCAAATAGGGCGGATTGCCATGTTCCCAATAGGTTTGCTGGTAGCAGCGCAGCAGCAAGGCCCAGTCGCCTTCCGTCATGTCGGGGCCGCGCACGGCGCGAAACGTCACGCCCGCCTCCTGCACTTTGCGGCGTTCTTGCCGGATTTTTTTGCGCTTTTCTTGCGTCAGGCTGCTCAAAAAATCATCGAAGTCGCGCCAGCCTTGGTTTTGCCAGTGGAACTGCACTTGGTCACGTTGCAGCAGGCCGGCTTGCTCACAGGCCTGCAGGTCTTGCGGGCTGCCAAACAGGATGTGCAGCGAGGGGATGTTGTTGGTTTGGCAGATGTCCAGCAAGGCGGCCAACAGGGCTTGGCGGGCGTCGTCGGACTCGGCCAGCAGGCGGCTGCCAGGCACCGGGGTGAAGGGTGGGGCGACCAGGGCTTTGGGGTAATAGTCGAGGCCGTGGCGCTGGTAGGCGTCGGCCCAGGCGTGGTCAAACACGTATTCGCCGCGTGAGTGGGTCTTGATGTAAAGCGGGCAGGCAGCGGCCAAGACATCGCCTTGCGGGGTGCCGCGCCACAGGCTGATGACTTGCAGCGTCCAGCCGGTCTCGGGTGCGGCCGATTGGCTGGTCTGCATGGCCGACAAATAGGCATGCTGCATGAAGGGGGGAAGGCGCATCTTGCCGGGCGAGCAGGCCGTCCCAGGCTTCAGGCGCGATGGCACCCAGGTCGTCTTGCACCCGGGTGACATAATTCAAGCTCACATTTTCCAGCACCTGTATGACTCTCCAAATTCGTGTGGCCCAGCTCAACTTTGTCGTCGGTGACATGCCGGGCAATGCCCGCAAGATCATCGACTTCGCCACCCGTGCGCATGCCGAGGGTGCGCGCCTGGTGCTGACGCCCGAGCTGTCAATTTGCGGCTATGCGGCCGAAGATTTGTTGCTGCGCCCCGCCTTCATTGACGCCTGTGATGATGCCCTGAAAACAGTGGCCCGCGAACTGGCTGGGTTAAAAGGTTTGCATGTGGTGGTGGGTCACCCCGAAGGCGGCGGCCTGCGCACCCGCAGCGTGGCCGTGACGCGCCGCCACAACCGCGCGAGCGTCTTGTGTGAGGGCCAGGTGGTCTGCGCCTACGATAAGCGCGAGCTGCCCAACTACCAAGTGTTTGACGAGCGACGCTACTTCACGCCCGGCAACGGGGTGGGCGTGTTCGAGGTCGAAGGCGTGCGCGTGGGCTTGCTGATTTGCGAAGACGCTTGGTTTGACGAACCTGCCCGCCTGGCGCGTGACGCAGGCGCGCAAATGCTGGCGGTGCTGAACGCCTCGCCTTTCCATGCCGGTAAAGGCCCTGAGCGCGAGCAGCGCATGCAAGAGCGCGTGGCAGATTGCGGATTGCCTTTGATTTACGCGCATTTGGTGGGCGGTCAGGACGAGGTGATTTTGAAGGGCGCTCGTTTGCCCTCGATGTCCAAGGCGAAACCGTGGCGCGGGCCGAGGGCTTTCGCGAAGCCGATTTGGCCGTGCAGGCCACGGTTGGCCCGAATGGCGTGGCGCTGACGGCTGCGACCAATGCTTTGGTGCCTTTGGCCAGCGCCGATGCCGAGCTCTGGGACGCGCTGGTGCTGGGCGTGCGTGACTATTTGGGCAAGAACGGTTTCAAGGGCGCGATTTTGGGCCTCTCGGGCGGCATCGACTCGGCGCGTGGTGCTGGCGATTGCGGTGGACGCGATCGGGGCCGACAAGATTCACGCGGTCATGATGCCTTCACCCTACACGGCCGACATCAGCTGGATCGATTCGCGCGACATGGTCAAGCGGCTGAATGTGCGTTACGACGAGATCTCGATTGCGCCGCTGTTCGATGGCTTCAAACAAACGCTGTCGGCGCAGTTTGAGGGTCTGAAAGAAGACACCACCGAAGAAAACATTCAGGCCCGCATTCGCGGCACGCTGCTGATGGCGCTGTCCAACAAGACCGGGGCGATTGTGCTGACCACCGGCAACAAAAGCGAGATGGCCACAGGTTACTGCACCTTGTATGGCGACATGGCGGGCGGTTTTGCGGTCATCAAGGACGTGGTCAAAACCCGCGTGTTTGACTTGGCGCGCTGGCGCAACCTTCATGATCCGTATGGCACGGGCAGCCAGCCGATCCCCGAGCGCATCATCACCCGCCCGCCCAGCGCCGAGCTGCGCCCCGACCAAAAAGACCAGGACAGCTTGCCCGCTTATGAGGTGCTGGACGCGATCATTCAGCGTTACATGGAAAACGACGAGGGTGTGGAGGCGTTGATTGCCGATGGCTTTGAGCGCGCCGATGTGGAGAAAGTGACCCGCCTGATCAAGCTCAACGAGTACAAACGCCGCCAGTCCCCCGTGGGCATTCGCGTGACACACCGCAGCTTTGGCAAGGATTGGCGTTATCCTATGACCAACAAGTTTCGCGCCTGATGGTGCGTTTTGAATATCTTTAAAGGACTTTTCTCATGAAACAGATCACCGCCGTCATCAAGCCGTTCAAATTGGAAGAAGTCCGCGAAGCTTTGGCCGAATGCGGCGTGACCGGCTTGACGGTGACCGAAGTCAAGGGTTTTGGTCGTCAAAAAGGCCATACCGAGTTGTACCGTGGCGCCGAGTATGTGGTCGACTTTTTGCCCAAGGTCAAGGTGGAAGTGGTGGTCAAGGACGAAGACGTGGACAGCTGTGTGGATGCCATCGTCAAAGCCGCTCGCACTGGCAAGATCGGTGACGGCAAGATTTTTGTGACTTCGGTCGAGCGCGTGGTGCGCATTCGCACTGGCGAGCAAGACGAAACTGCGATCTGATGGGGTGAAGCAGGGCCTTGATGCCAAGGCCTGCATGGGTCATAGGAGGCGGGTGGAGGTGCAGCCACCGCGCCTTTGTCAGTCGATCAAATCAGTTCGACTTTGGTGCGGGGTGAAAAGCCCGCTTTTTGCACCAAACTTTGCAGCAGTACTTCGGGTTCGGTGTCCAGCGTCACCAAGTCAGTTTGCCAGTCGGCCATGAAGCCTTGATTGACCACTTGGCCAATGAAGGCCATCAGGCTGTCGTAATAGCCCAAGCTGTTGAGGATGCCGACGGGTTTGTCGTGGTAGCCCAGTTGACGCCAGGTCCACACCTCAAACAATTCTTCAAACGTGCCAATGCCGCCGGGCAGTGCCAAGAAGGCATCGGCTTTGTCGGCCATCAGGCGTTTGCGTTCGTGCATGGTGTCCACCACATGCAGCTCGGTGCAGCCGTGATGGGCCCATTCTTTTTCGACCAAGGCTGTGGGGATGATGCCGACCACCGTGCCACCTGCCGCCATGGTGGCTTCGGCCACCAGGCCCATCAGGCCGTTGCGCCCGCCGCCATAGACCAGTTGGCCGCCGTGGGCGCCGATCCATGTGCCCACTTGCACCGCGATTTGCGAAAATTCAGGCTTATTGCCGGGTTTGGAGCCGCAATAGACGCAGACCGAGAAGGCAGGCTGGACCGCTGGGGGGGTAAGGGGCTGGTTCATGGGCTGTTCAGATGGCAGAAACCAAGCGGGTGCCCGCCCAAGCGTCGTGCCAAAACTGGCGCTGAGGATGAAAGCGGCTGAGCCAGGCCCAGACAATGACCCAGATAAAAATGAGAAAACCGATCGAGCCGGGTGGCCAACCCAAAGGGATGGTCAGCAGCAAGGGGGGCAAAAACCACACCCAGCTCAGCATGTAGCGTAGCAGGGCGCGGCTTTGGCTCAGGGGCAGGCCTTGCGCGCTGACGACTTTGACGTGCCAGGTTTTCATGGCCAGGGTTTGGCCCCGGTGCCAAAACCAGGTGAAGTAAATGCCCAGAATTAAAAACAGGAAGGCCTGCAGGCCGGGACGGTTGTCCAAAGCGTGGCGGGTCTGACTCAGGCTGCTGAAGAGATAACCTGCAATGAAGACAACGCCAAAAAGCAGCATGCCTTCGTACAACCAGCAGGCCATGCGCCGCTTGATGGAGGGGGCCTGAAGTTGGGTGCTGGCAGGTGGAGTGGGTGCCGTGGCGTCGGGCGTGGGGGTGGCAGGCTTGCGCGGGCTCATGAAGGTTTGGATTTGACGTCAGCGGGTTGCGGCAGCAGGGTTTTGGGGTGGACCGGCTGACGGGGGGCTATGGTTTGGAAAATGCGGTTGCCTTCGGCTGGGATGGGTGGTGGCTTCACCAGACGCTTGTTGGGTGGGGCTGTGCTGCGGGCACCGCTTTTCAGGGGGGACTTGATGCCGGTGCTGAGTTTGTCTTTTTCAGCCTCTGACAATTGTTGATAGGCCTCCCATTGCGCGCGTTTGTCTTCAATGGACAAGGACTGGGTGGTGTTGAAGTTAAAGCGGGCAAGGCTGCGTTGGCGCGGGCTGAGTGCAGCCCATTCCCGCATGCGTCCATGCAAGATCACTTGCTCTGGGTCGCTCAGCTGATAAAAGCCGCGGGCCAAAATCAACCATTTTTGTTTTTGCTGGGGCGTTAATTCATCCCATTTGTCGTTCAGGGGCAGCAAGGCTTGTTTTTGTCTCTTGCTCAAAGAGGCCCATGCACGAGATTCTTCAGCAGCTTTCTCAGGCGCTGGCGCTGCCCGCTGTTCATTCGCCACAGAGGCTTCTGTGCGCGGTGCTGTCGATGTTGGGGGTGGCGTTTCCGCTGTGCTTGTCTCTGCCGCGGGGGCAGTGGCAGATGTGGGGGAGCCGGACGAAGGGCTTTGTGCCAGCGCGGGCAAGCCAGCCAGCAACAAGGCCCAAGCCACCCAGCCACACAGCATCAGATGGGACCGTTGAGGCGGTAATGAGGTTGGCTTAGTGCCAGTCCCCAGCCGGAGCAAACCCAGATCAATCATTTCGGCTGGGTTGAACCAGTTGGACTTTCAGGAATTGCAGAAAGCCCGGGTCGGTGTAGGCGTCTGGGGGCAGGTCGTCCAGCAAAAGTGCAGAGTCAATGGAGGCGATGTCGGATTCGGTGAGTTCTTGCTGGATGGCTTGCACCAAAATGAGGCCCATGACCAAGGCCACCAAGGGCAAGGCGGAGGCGAGGATACGCCACAGGTTCAAACCTTCATCGCCGTGACCCGTGAGCGAACCATTGGTTTGAAGTGCTGTGCGATAACGCATCAGGCGGATGGGGGCGGGGCGAGATTCAAGGGCCCGGACACGCGCAATCCGCAAGCGCTCACTGACGTCATGGCCCATGTTTTGGGTGGCCAAGTCGAGCTGTTGGGTGAAATTGTGGCCCCAAAGGTCCATGTCGGCAGTGTGGGTGATGGGGTTTTTCATGGCTTCATGCCCTGGTCTGACAAGGTTTTACTCAGTGCCAAAATGGCGCGGGAGCAATGGGTTTTGACGCTGCCCTCAGAGCACCCCATCACTGCAGCGGTTTCAGACACGTCCAGTTCCTCCCAATAACGCAGCAGGAAGGCTTCTCGTTGACGTGCGGGCAAATTCATGACGGCCTTTTCAATGTGCGCAACGGTTTGCATGCGTGAAACCAAGGACTCAGCGCTTTGCTGGGATGGTAAGTCGGTGTCCCCTGTGAGGACCTCAATGGACTCAAAGTGACCGGGACTTTCCTCGTTTTCAAAGTCATCCCGGTTTGAAAACAGTGCGTTACGCGTCTTGCGACGCGGAACCAGTCCAAAACAGTGTTGGACAAAATCCTCTGAAACAACAGGGGGGATCTCGGACAAAGGTTTGTCCGCATAGTTGGTGCACAACTTGATCATGCTGTCTTGGACAATGTCCAATGCAGCGTCTTCATCCCGTACGTGGTAGTAGGCTCTTTTGAAAGCCTTTTTCTCCGCGCTTTTCAGAAAGTCAGACAGTTCTAGATCCGAGGCCAACTTGTTGAACAGCGATGCTGTGTCCTGTGGTGATGGGGCTTTAGGGTGCGGGTTGGAGCACCCCGTAGGCGCCTTAGATTATGGCACCGAGACGTTGGCCGTGAAACGGCAAGCTGGGTCTGTTCTCTAACAGTGCCATAATCTTGGGTTGCAATTGAAAAAAAGCAAACGGATCACCGTCCGGCACTTTTACAGTTTGGTGCCCATGTCTGTGGTCTCAAGTCCCAAAGCCACTTCAAAAGAGTCGCGCCCAGGGGCACCCAAGGTTTTTCGTTA
>JACDQO010000269.1 GCA_015657605.1 Limnohabitans sp.
AGGCGGCCGAGAAGATCGCCGCAAACAGCGGCGTGAGGTTGGCGAAAAACCCCGCCACTGCGGGCCCTGACCGCTGGATGCCCAGGCCCCAGCAGCGGTAGGCCAGCACGGCCGGGCCGACCGCCACAAAGGCCAAGGCACTGACCAGTGGCCAACCCCATGTGATGTGGGCATCGGTCAGGCCCCATTCCATGCCCGCAAACAGGCCCGACCAGGCCAGGCCAAAGACCACTTGCGCGAGCAAAAACGCCGCCCAGTCGTTGCGGATGGCTTCGGGTTCGTCTTTGCGCGTCAGCATCCAGCTGTACCAAGACCAGCAGGCTGTGGCCAGCAAAATGAACACATCACCGATGACCAGCCGCACGGCCATGAGTTGCGTCCAATCGCCCCGAGAAAGCACCACCAGCACACCCACAATGGACAACACCGCGCCGTACATCTGGGCGCGCCGCACGGGTGCCTGAAAAAACAGCGCCCCAATGGCCAGCATCCAGACCGGGCCACTGGCCGCCACCAGGGTGACGTTCAACGGGGTCGAGGTTTGCAGGGCCAGGTATTGCAACGCGTTGTAGCAACCCACACCCAGCAAACTGAGCAGCGCAAAACGCCGCCAGTGTGGCCACAGGCCGCTGTTGCGCTTCAAAACCCAAGCGGCCAAGGGCAGCAAGATGAACAAGGCCACAGCCCAGCGCAAAAAATTGAGCGTGACAGGCGGCACCAAATCATTGACCAAGCGGCCGATGACCGCATTGCCTGCCCATAGCAAAGGCGGCACGGTCAACAACAAGGCGGTCAGGGGCGAGAGTTTTTGGGACATGCGGCAATGTAACGATATTCGGGTTTTCCCGCTGTCGCCCAGCTGTCCCCACCCCGGACTCCGGCATGAGATTCGTGGCAAAGTCTGGCTTCATTTGATTTGACCATTCACAGGAGAAATGCCATGAGCCTTGCAGTCCAGATCGACCAAAACGGTGGTCCCGAAGTCATGAAGTTGGTCGATGTCACCGTGGGCGAACCCGGCCCCGGCGAGATCCGCATCCGCCACAAAGCCATTGGCCTGAACTTCATCGACGTGTACCAGCGCGGTGGTTTGTACCCACTGCCCATGCCGCTCAAGCTGGGCATGGAAGGCTCGGGCGTGGTGGAAGCCGTGGGCGAAGGCGTCACGCACCTGAAGGTGGGCGACCGTGCAGCCTATGCCAGCCAGCCGCCCGGCAGCTACTGCGAAGTGCGCGTGATGCCTGCCAAGTGCGTGTGCAAGCTGCCCGATGCGATCTCGTTCGAAACCGGTGCGGCCATGATGCTCAAGGGCCTGACAGCGCAATATTTGCTCAAGCGCACTTTGCCCCAAGGTGGCCTCAAAGCGGGTGACTTTGTGCTGTTCCATGCCGCCGCTGGTGGCGTGGGCCTGATCGCTTGCCAGTGGGCCAAGGCCCTGGGCCTGCGCTTGATTGGCACCGCGGGCAGCGATGCCAAGTGCGCCTTGGCGCTGGCCAACGGTGCCGAGTTTTGCATCAACTACTCCACGCAAGATTTCCAGGCCAAGGTGAAAGAGATCACCGGTGGCAAGGGCGTCAAAGTGGTGTACGACTCGGTGGGCAAAGACACTTGGGACAAGTCGCTCGACTGCTTGGCACCGTTTGGTTTGATGGCCAGTTTTGGCAACGCCTCTGGCCCTGTGGCCCCGTTTGCGCCTGGCATCCTCGGGCCCAAGGGCTCGATCTATGTGACGCGCCAGACCTTGTTCAGCCACATCACCACCCGCGAAAACACGCAGGCCATGGCCGATGATTTGTTCGAAGCGGTGACCAGTGGCAAGGTCAAGATCCACATCGAGCAGACCTTCCCCTTGGCGCAAATTCAGGACGCCCACATCGCCCTGGAAGCCCGCAAGACCACGGGCTGCACCATCATCACCCTGTGATGTGAGGCATCGGTGCTTTGGCACCGAATGCTGGGACTGGCCCATAAAAAACGCTGACTTTTGAAGGCCAGCGGTTTTTTTGTGAGCGATTGAAGCGTCAAGCGGCCAGCTTGGCCTTGGGCGCAATCGTTTCGAGTGCGCCGCTCAGTTGCTCCAGCGTGCGGTCCACGTTGTGCCATTTGTCCAAGCCAAACAGGCCCATGCGGAAGGTGCGGAAGTCAGCCGGTTCGTCGCACTGCAGGGGAACGCCCGCAGCGGTTTGCAGGCCCAGCGCCAAAAACTTCTTGCTGCTCTGAATTTCGGGGTCGGTCGTGTAACTGACCACCACACCAGGCGCTTCAAAGCCGTGCGCTGCCACACTGGGAAAGCCGTGCTCCAGCAGCAAGGCACGCACCCGGCGGCCCAGTGCGATTTGTTCTTCGCGCACCTTGGCAAAGCCATAAGCTTCGGTCTCCAGCATGGCGTCTTGCAGGCGCAACAAGGCGTCGGTGGGCAAGGTGGTGTGGTACATGTGGCCCCCACTTTCGTAGGTTTCCATGACCTGCAGCCACTTCGTTCAGGTCCATCGCAAAGGTGGTGCTGGTGGTGGCATCAATGGCTTGGCGGGCGCGTTCGCTGAGCATGACCATGGCGCAGGCCGGTGAGCTGCTCCAGCCTTTTTGCGGCGCACTGATCAACACGTCCACACCCGTGGCTTTCATGTCGACCCACATCGCGCCAGAGGCGATGCAGTCCAGCACAAACAAACCACCCACGGCGTGCACCGCATCGGCCACAGCTTTCAGGTAGTCGTCGGGCAAGATCATGCCGGCCGAGGTTTCGACATGCGGCGCAAACACCAAAGCGGGTTTTTCGGCGGCAATGGCGGCGGTCACTTCAGCGATCGGGGCCGGAGCCCAAGCGGCTTGGCTGTGATCCGAGACGCGTCGGGCCTTGAGCACGCTGTGGCTTTTGGGGATGCGGCCCATGTCAAAAATTTGCGTCCAGCGGTAGCTGAACCAGCCATTGCGGATCACCATGACATGCTGGTCGGTGGCAAATTGGCGTGCCACCGATTCCATGCCAAAGGTGCCGCTGCCGGGCACCAACGCGACCGAGTGGGCGCCGTAGACGGTCTTGAGCATGCGCGAGATGTCAGTCATGACACCGCCAAAGCGCTTGGACATGTGGTTCAGGGCGCGGTCGGTGTAGACCACCGAAAACTCAAGCAGACCATCGGGGTCGATGTGGGGCAGCAATCCGGGCATGGCTATTTCCTCTTTTTATCAGGGCATTGAGCTTAACCGAGTTCAGCGTCCGCGTCTCACCCGGAGGATTTCGTCCAGGATCAGCAAGGCTGCGCCCACGCTGATGCCGGCATCGGCCACATTGAAGGCCGGGAAGTGCCAAGTGCCCCAGTAAAAGTCCAGAAAGTCGACCACGTAGCCGTGCACCAGGCGGTCGATCACGTTGCCAATCGCCCCGCCCAAGATGAGCGAGATGGCCAAGCTGAAGAGTTTTTGGCCGGGGTGGGCGCGCAGCATCCAGACCATGAAGATGGCCGCGGCCACGCCAATGCCGGTGAAAAACCAGCGTTGCCAGCCGCCCGCGCCCGCCAGAAACGAGAACGCTGCGCCGTGGTTGTGCACCCGCACCAGGTTGAAAAACGAGGTGATCGGGGTGCTGTCACCCAGCTGGAAAGCACCCAGCACCAGCACCTTGGTGAACTGGTCGAGCACCAGCACCAAGAG
>JACDQO010000033.1 GCA_015657605.1 Limnohabitans sp.
CGGCGACTCTGGCCCGACCGCGGCTTGAATTTTGCGGTCCGTGCGCAAGGCGAGTTGGTGGGGCACATCCAGGACAGCATGGCGCAGCTTTGGTGGCGTTTGCAGGGGGCACAGCACGCGCGCGATCGTCAAATTCCCCAGGCTTGGCGCTCGTTCAAAGCGGCGGGTTTGCCCCTGCCTTGGAAGCAATCGCCCCCCTTGCCGGACGGATCTTTGCCCTCCAGTCGGGCGGCCTTGCTTTTGCGCGACAACGTGCTGCACCGCAACCAAATTGAGCGGGCCTACCTCAAAGCCATTGGCTCGGCGCGCCACGAGGTGGTGATCGCCAACGCTTATTTTTTGCCGGGACGCAGGCTTCGCCAAGCTTTGGTCCATGCCGCGCGGCGGGGGGGTGCGCGTGCGATTGCTGGTGCAAGGACGCTACGAATACTTCATGCAGTACCACGCGGCCCGTCCGGTGTATGGAATTTTGTTGGCGGCGGGTGTTGAGATTTACCAGTACGACGCCAGTTTTTTGCACGCCAAAGTGGCCGTGGTCGATGCCCACCATGAGCGTCCCTGGGCCACTGTGGGCTCGTCCAATCTGGACCCGCTGAGCCTCTTGTTGGCGCGTGAGGCCAATGTGGTGGTGGCCGATCGCGTGTTTGCGCAAGGTTTGCACCTGCGCTTGAGCGACGTGATCGCCACCCAAAGCACGCCTGTGGCCGAGTCATTCAAGCACCGCTATTGGCACCAGCGTTGGCGAGACCGCATGGCTTTTGGACTCATGCGCTTGGCGCTTTTCATCACCGGGCACCGTTATTGAGGGGCTCCACAGGCAAACCCCTGATCGTTGTGCGTCGATCAATCGCTGTTAGGATCATCCCCATGTTAATGACCCCCCCCAGATGCCATGACTGCTTCTGCTGCCACGCCCGACGACGAAGGCGTACCCGTATCCGTCAAGATCCGCGAGCGCATCCACGCTGCCCGCAAACGCTTTCACGCCAACGACAACATCGCCGAGTTCATCGAGCCCGGTGAATTGGAAAAACTGTTGGATGAGGTGACCGGCAAAATGGCTGGTGTTTTGGACAGTTTGGTGATCGACACCGTCAACGACCACAACACCGGCGATACCGCCCGCCGCGTGGCCAAGATGTACCTGAAAGAAGTGTTCAAGGGCCGCTATGTCGAAGCCCCCGAGATCACCGAATTTCCCAATGCCGAGCACCTGAACGAGCTGATGATCGTTGGCCCCATCACGGTGCGCAGTGCTTGCAGCCACCACTTTTGCCCGGTGATTGGCAAGATCTGGATCGGTGTTTTGCCCAACGAACACACCAACGTGATTGGCCTGTCCAAGTACGCCCGTTTGGCCGAATGGATCATGGGCCGCCCCCAGATCCAGGAAGAAGCGGTGGTGCAGCTGGCCGACTTGATCCAGCGCAAAACCCAGCCCGATGGTTTGGCCATCGTCATGGAAGCCAGCCACTACTGCATGGGCTGGCGCGGCGTGAAAGACATGGACAGCAAGATGATCAACTCGGTCATGCGCGGTGCCTTTCTCAAAGACCCGAACCTGCGCCGCGAATTTTTGTCATTGATTCCCAAAAAGGATTGACCATGTTGGTACGCCTGCTTTACGCCAGCCGTGTGGTGGATGACCGCCCTGAAACCATCGAAGCCATTTTGGCGCGCTCGCGCCAGTTCAACCCCAGCACCGGCATCACCGGCATCCTTTGCTATGGCGGCGGCATCTTTTTGCAAGCCATCGAAGGCGGACGCAGCGCGGTCAGCGAACTGTATGGCCACATCCAAAAAGATGCGCGCCACAAAGACGTGGTTTTGTTGCATTACGAAGAAATTTCTGAGCGCCGTTTTGGCGGCTGGACCATGGGCCAGGTGGACGCGTCGCGCGTCAACACCAACATCTTGCTCAAGTACTCCGAGCGGGCCGAGTTGGACCCGTACAACGTCTCGGGCAAAGTCTCACTGGCCTTGCTGGAAGAGTTGATGGCCACCGCGTCCATCATCGGACGTGCCTGAGCTGAGTAGAGGCGACGCCCTCGTCGCGAAGTGAACCATGAACCTGATTGGCTGCGACTTCTCCAGCAGCCCCTCCAAACGCAAGCCCATCGTGTTGGCGCTGGGCCAGGCTAAGCAGGGCAGAGTGCAACTGCAAGCCCTGCAGACCTTTGACACCCTGAACGCCTTTGGCCAATGGCTGGCGCAGCCTGCCGACTGGGTGGGCGGTTTCGATTTGCCCTTTGGCCTGCCGCGTGAACTGGTCGAGACCTTGGGCTGGCCCACCGACTGGGCCGCCTGCATGGACCATTACTGCGCACTGGAGCGCAGCCAAATTCGCGAACAGTTTGCGGCGTTTTGCAACGCCCGCCCCGCAGGCGGCAAGTTCGCGCACCGCGCCGCCGACCGACCCGCAGGCTCTAGCCCCTCCATGAAATGGGTCAACCCACCCGTGGCCTATATGCTGCACGCGGGCGTGCCCCTGTTGCGCCAAGCGGGTGTGCACTTGCCCGGCCTGTGCGCTGGTGATATGCGCCGCGTGGCGCTGGAGGCCTACCCCGGCCTGCTGGCGCGTGAAGTGCTGGGCAACACCAGCTACAAAAGTGACGACAAGGCCAAACAAACCCCCGAGCGCCTTCTGGCTCGGCGCGAACTGCTGAGCGCCCTGGAGCGCGGCCAAACCCGCTTTGGCCTGCGCCTGGTGGCCAGCAACGCACTCATGGGCCGGTTGGCCGAGGACGCCAGCGGTGATGCACTCGACGCCACCCTGTGCCTGATGCAAGCGGCTTGGGCGCAACAACGGCACGAAGCCGGGCACCCGCAATACGGCTTGCCGCCGTTTGATTCGTTGGAGGGGTGGATCGTTACCTGTTGACGCAGGTCCAATACGGAACAACTGGGGGACAGTTTCCGGTTGGCGTCAACAAGCTGAAAACTGTTTTAGAAGGTCTGAGTCTCAAACAGGTGATTGCGTCTTGAGCCAATCGCGCAGCGCGGTGTTCATGCGGGTTTGCCAGCCAGGGCCGCCAGCGCGAAAGGCGGCCAGCACATCGCGATCTATCCGGATGGTGGTGGATTCCTTATCGCTGCCTGTGGGGCGCCCCCTCTGGCGGCGGTAGGTCTCGATACCGACCTGCATTTCTTCACGTGTCAGTGGGCGCTCATTTTCATTTTGGCCGTCCCATACATAGGGCGCTGAGGCCTGAACTTGGTTTTTCTGCGTTTTGCTTTTGCCTTGGGCCGAGGCTGTGCGCAATTCATCGAGCGTCGTCGAAGTCGTTTTTGAGCCAGTCATGGTAAGCGGTCCTTTCTTCTTCACTGGCGGGCCTGAAGCTGATGATCCGCATCGCGCTTTGTCGCGAGACATAAACCACCGTCAGTACAGCCAGCACATCAAACACATAGGCAAATGCTTGGGTGCGCAGTTCTAGGTTTCGAACACTCTTCACGTCCAGTCGATACTTGCTGTCCAGCACCATCACGGCGTCCATGAAGTCCAAACCGTGCTTGTCCAAATTGGTTTGCCGTTTATCGGGGTCCCACAGTATGTGCATTTCGGTTCATTTATTGTAGTAACGAAAATTTTGAAGTCAATCATCGGATACGCCACAAAGCGCCTTGGATGAGATATCGATAGATTGAAATGTTGCCTTTGTTATTTAAATAATGAATCAGGGGATACGATGAGGCCTGATTTGCTGGGTTGCTGGAAATGCGCAAGCTCAGAGCGATTCACACGAAGGAGAGTGCCGATGACCCTTTTGCATGAACCCGTCCAAGAAGCCGCTCGCCGGAGCGTGCTGTGCTGGCTGGCCACCGTGGATGCCGAGGGTCAGCCCAATGTCTCACCCAAAGAGGTATGGGCCATTGCAGACGATATGCATGTGGTGGTGGCGAACATTGCATCACCCCATTCAGTCCGCAACATCGCGCAGCAGCCGAAGGTTTGCCTGAGCTTTGTGGATGTGTTCGTGCAAAAGGGCTTCAAGCTGGTGGGCACTGCTCGCGCGGTGCGCGCAGCCGATCCAGAATTCTCTGCGTGGGCCGCGCCATTGCTTTCCATGGTGGGTCAACGCTTTGTGAGTCCACAGCGTGCTGGTCATTCGCGTCACATCGGTGGCCCCCATCGTGGCACCGAGTTATCGCTTTCATCCAGATGAAACCACCGAAGCTTCGCAAGTGGCATCTGCCATGCGAACCTACAAAGTCCAAGCTTCAGAACAGGAGAAATCATGAGTTCAATCACCATCCGCCAAGCTGTGCTGGCTGACCTCGATGCTGTGGCTGCCTTGTTCGATGGTTATCGCCAGTTTTATGGTCAGGCCAGCGATGAAGCCGCAGCCAAGACTTTTCTGCAAGCCCGCTTTGAGCATGGACAATCGGTTGTGCTGTTGGCCGAGTCACAGGGGCAGGCTGTGGGTTTCACGCAGCTGTACCCGAGCTTTTCTTCGGTGTCGATGGCGCGGGTGTTTGTGCTCAATGATCTGTTCGTGGCACCGACGGCCAGGCGAATGGGCGTGGGCGAAGCCTTGTTGAATGCCGCTGCGGACCATGCGCGCCAACTGGGCGCTGTGCGCTTGTCCTTGACCACGAACGTGCAAAACTTGCCCGCACAGTCTTTGTACGCGTCCATGGGCTGGGAGCGTGATCAAAAATTCTATGCCTACCACTTGGCATTAGGATAGGCCTGATGGTTCGCTCGATTTCAGCGAATCCTTTAGGAGATGCCGATGACAACACAAGGTTTTGTGGTGACGCACGCCAAAGATGCGCAGTTCGAGCGCGGTTTACGCTCGTTTTTTGAGTACCGTGATTTAGGCATGAGTCAGGCCACGCAAGGGCGTGTCACGGCCAGTGTGATCCGTGCCGCTGGCGGGCATGATTTTTCCAGCCAGCCGCATTTGCACCACACTGAGTTCCAGCTGGTCTATGTGCTCAAGGGCTGGATCGAATTTGAATACGAGGGGCAGGGTGCGGTTCGGCTGGAAGCGGGCTCTTGTGTGCACCAACCGCCGGGCATTCGTCACCGCGAGCTGGGTCACAGCGAGGATCTGGAACTGCTCGAAGTGGTGCTGCCTGCCGACTTCAAGACCGAGACGGTGGACAGCGTTAACCCCTGACCGAAAGAGCCCATGTTCCGCAGTTTCTTTCTCTCGCGCCGCTGGGCCTTGTGGGCCTGGGGTGGCTTGCTGGTCTTGGTGGCTCTGGTGTTCATCACGGTGCAGCAGACCGTCAAGCTCAACGCTTGGTACGGCGAGTTTTATGACCTCTTGCAAAAGCCTGAACAAGCCGGAGGACTGGAGAAGTTCTGGGGCTTCATGCTGCAATTTGCGTGGATTGCGTTTCCATTCATGTTGCTGCGCAGTTTGGAGACGTATCTGGCTTCTCACTTCGCTTTTCGGTGGCGTCAGGCATTGACCGAGGCATACCTGCCGCGCTGGCAGCGTACCGACGCGACGGTGGAGGGCGCGTCGCAGCGGATTCAAGAGGACTGCATGCGCTTTGCCCGCCAGACCGAAAACCTGGGCCTGGGGCTGGTGCGTGCGCTGCTCACGCTGGTGTCCTTCATTCCGATTTTGTGGGCTTTGTCCGCGGGCATGGCGATTGCCTGGCTGCAGTTTGAGGGCTCGCTGTTTTGGGTGGCGCTGGTCACGGCCCTGGGCGGCACAGTCATTTCATGGTTTGTGGGCATTCGCCTGCCGGGGCTGGAATACAACAACCAGAAAACCGAGGCTGCTTTGCGCAAGGATTTGGTGTTTGCCGAGGATGAGCGCAGCCGCATGGATTTGCCCACGGTGATAGAGTTGTTCATGGGGGTGCGGTTGAACAATTTCCGGCTGTTCAACCACTACGCTTACTTTCACCTGTGGAGCAATTTGTACAGCCAGATGATGGTGATCTTTCCTTTCCTTTTGATGGGGCCATCGCTGTTCACGGGCTTGATCACTTTGGGGGTGATCCAGCAAGTGAGCAATGCCTTCAACAAAGTGAACGACGCCTTTTCTTACCTCATCGAGCGCTGGACCGACATCACCGAACTGCGCTCGATCTACAAGCGTTTGTCTGAGTTTGAAAAAGCGCTGACCTGAGACCTTGACCGGCGTTGCCAATCAGATGGCGGCTGCGGCGATGTCGGCTGGCAGCGGGTCCAGCGCTTTGAGAGCCTGCAAGGCTTCGGCATCGGTGCGGTAGAGCTTGAGGTGCTGTCCCTCGATCAGTTCGCCGGCTCTGCGCAAGGTGGTCTCGACAGGCAGTTTGATGCCGCTGATGTGCAGCGTGATGCCTCGGCTGGCCAGTTGGCGGTGCAATTGGCCAAAAGTCTCCACACCCGTCACGTCGATGCGGTTGATGGGCTGTGCAAACAAAGCAACATGTTTCACATCGGGGTGCTGGGCCAAGTGGTCGGTGATGGCGCGGTCAAAGTCACTGGCTGCTGCAAAGTCCAGCTCGGCGTCCATGCGCAGCGCGTAAAGATGGGGCGCCAAGGGCGGCAGTTTCCAAAGATGGCGGTCACGCAGGCTGCCGTCGGGGTGCAGGCCCACTTCGATGATGCGCGGGTGCAAGCGGGTGTGCAGGAAGTGGCTCAGGCCCACCAGCACGCCGGTCATCACGCCCCAGTAAATGCGTGGTGCGGTCAACAAGGTCATGGCAAAAGTGATGCCTGCCGTCATGGTTTCGATGCGGCCGACACGCCAGAGGTTCAAAAACTGGCGGGGGCTGGAACAAGTTGAGCACCGCCACAATCACCGCCGCCGACATGACCGAACGCGGCACGAACTGCAGAGCGGGCATGAGTAAGAGCAAAGCCAGCAACACAAAGCCCACCGAAGCCACCACCGCCCAGCCCGAGCGTGCGCCGGCATAGAGCATGAGGGCCGAGCGCGAAAACGAGGTGCTTGTGGCAAAGCTGCCCGAAAAAGCCGAGGCGATTTTGGCCAGGCCCTGGCTGAAGAGTTCGGTGCTGTCGTCCCAGCGTTTGCCGTCGCGGCGGCATTCGATGCGGGCGCTCGAAGCTGTTTCCAGAAAGCTCACCAGCGCAATCACCATGGCGGGCACCCACAGTTGGTTGAGGGTGTCCAGCCCCGGCCAAGCTGGCCAATAAAAAATCAGGCAGGCCCGAGGGCAGCAGACCGACTACCGCGCCGTGGTCTTGGTAATCGGTGGCATAG
>JACDQO010000270.1 GCA_015657605.1 Limnohabitans sp.
CCTCGGACCAGGCTGGGACGCTTACGATGGACGCTTAGATACGGTTTGAAACCGCTCATGGCTGGACCTCGATGGTGCTGAACAGTCGGGACACGGTGCCCCGCAGCCACTGCAGGCAGGGGTCTTTGTCAAAGCGCTGGCTCCAGTGCATCGACACCGTGAAATCGCGCAGCGGCAAATCGGGTTCGATCAAGGCCAGCGCACCGACCTCGGCAAAGCCTTGCGCAAAATTGCGTGGCATCAAGACCGCCAAATCGCTGCTGCGCACGATGCCGGGCAGCGACAAAAAGTGGCTCACCGTCAGGCGCAGGCGGTGCTGCCAATGCATCAATTCCAAAATGCGCAGCGTGTCGGAATGGGTGCGCACGGCGGCGAATTCCAGCTCGGCCAGCAAGGCTTGTGCTGCATCGCTTGCAGCACGGACTTTTTGAAGTTGCGCCCAGCGTTGCGCCACCGGATGGCCTTGGCGCATCAGCACCACATACCGGTCGCTGAGCAAGGGCTTCTGCAAGGTGTCGCTCACCTCGGGCAAAAACCCAATCGCCAGATCCAGCTGGCCGTTGTCCAGCGCAGGGGCAATTTTTTCGTGGGGCAGCGGCATGGCTTCGAGCCGCATGCCCGGCGCATGGTGCTGCAGCGCCAGCACCAGTTCGGGCAAAAACCGCGCCTCGCCAATGTCGCTCAGGTGCACGCGCAGTACGCGGGCTGAGCGCTGCGGATCAAACACCTGCGAGGCATTGAGCGCATCCTCGATCGTGCCCAGCGCCAACTGCACCGCCTGCGCCAGCCGGTCGGCACGCGGCGTGGGCCGCACGCCCGCGCCACTGCGCTCGAACAAGGCATCACCCAACACCGCCCGCAAACGCGCCAGGCCCTGGCTGGCTGCAGGTTGCGACATGCCCAGTTGCTGCGCGGCCAGGCTCACGCTGCGCGTGCGCCATACCGAGTCAAACAAACGCAAGAGATTCAGGTCCAAGTCTTTGATATTCATTGAGTGCATACCGTTTATTCAGAATATTTTATGCACTTATACGTAAGATGTTCTTTGGCCTGCCCCATGCGGGCACCACAACGCAAGGAGCGTGCTTTGGAAGTTTCATTTCACGAAGAAATCAAGGCCCTGCGCATGGGCGCAGGCGAGGTGTTTCATGGCGAGGGCATTCTGGCCATCACCAAGGGCCTGCTGCAATCGGGCGTGAGTTATGTGGGCGGCTACCAGGGCGCCCCTGTCTCGCACCTGCTTGATGTGATGGTGCAAGCCAAGCCCTATATGGACGAGCTGGGCGTGCATGTGGAGGCGTGTTCCAACGAAGCCTCGGCAGCAGCCATGCTGGGCGCGTCCATCCATTACCCGATTCGCGGCGCGGTGACCTGGAAGTCAATCGTCGGCACCAACGTGGCGGCCGATGCGCTGTCCAATTTATCCTCGCCCGGCGTGACGGGCGGCGTGCTGATCGTGGTGGGCGAAGACTACGGCGAAGGCGCGAGCGTCATCCAAGAGCGCACGCACGCCTATGCGCTCAAGTCGGGCATGTGCCTGCTCGACCCCCGGCCCGAGCTGGGCCAGATGGTCAACATGGTCGAGCACGGCTTCAGGTTGTCTGAAGCGTCCAACATGCCGGTGATGATGGAGCTGCGCATCCGCGCCTGCCATGTGCGCGGCCAGTTTTTGGCCAAGGACAACCAAGCCCCCAAGCTGTCCAAAAAACACCTGATCAATGAGCCCGCCGGCTTCAACTACATGCGCCTGGCGCACCCGCCCGTGACCTTTGCGCAAGAAAAACGCAAAGTCGAACACCGCCTGCCCGCTGCCCGCCACTACATTGCCGAACAGCATCTGAACGAACACTTCGAAGGCAGCACCCACCGCCACCTGGGGCTGATCGTGCAAGGGGGTCTGTACAACACGCTGATGCGCACCCTGCAGCAGTTCGACTTGGCCGATGCCTTTGGCGTGACCAGCCTGTCGGTGCTGGTGCTGAACGTGACGTATCCGCTGGTGCCCGATGAGTTGGTGAATTTTTGCAAAGACAAATCGGCCGTGCTGCTGCTCGAAGAAGGCCAGCCCGAGTACATCGAGCAAGAGCTTGCGCTGATGCTGCGCCGCCTCGATCTGCAAACCCCGCTGCACGGCAAAGACATGCTGCCATCGGGCGGCGAATACACCGCCGAAGTCATGGCCCAAGGCCTGTTGAAATTCTTGGACCGGCACCAAGCGGACGCCGTGCCCGAGACCACACGCCAATGGCTGGCCACCAACGGTGAACGCCGCCAGCAAGTGCAAACCCTGCTGGGCAGCCCGGTGCCGCGCGCCGCGGCATGTGCATCGGGTGCCCCGAGCGTCCTGTGTTTTCGGCGCTCAAACTGGCGCAACAAGACGTGGGCCCGGTGCACATCGCGGGCGACATCGGCTGCCATGCCTTGGCCACCTTCGAGCCGTTTTCTTTTGGCCACTCCATCCTGGGTTACGGCATGAGTTTGGCCAGCCGGGCGGGCGTGTCGCCGGTCATGAAGCGGCGCGTGTTGTCGGTCATGGGCGACGGCGGCTTTTGGCACAACGGCTTGCTGACAGGCGTGCAAAGCGCGCTGTTCAATGGCGACGACGCGGTGCTGCTGATTTTCAAAAACGGCTACACCTCGGCCACCGGCACACAAGACATCATCAACACGCCGACCGACATCGCCAAGGAACTGGCGGGCGACAAACGCCAGAGCATGGTGCACACCAACCAGACCATCGAGTCCACACTCAAAGGCCTGGGCGTGCAATGGCTGCGCACGGTGCATACCTATGAAGTGAGCCACATGCAGGCCACACTCACCGAGGCCTTCACCACCGAGTTTCAGGGCCTGAAAGTCATCGTGGCCGAGGGCGAATGCCAGCTGGAGCGCCAGCGCCGCATCAAGCCCTGGCTGGCCTCGCTGCTGTCCAAAGGCGAACGCGTGGAGCGTGTGAAATACGGCGTGGACGAAGACGTGTGCAACGGCGACCACGCCTGCATC
>JACDQO010000271.1 GCA_015657605.1 Limnohabitans sp.
AAACCGATGTCGATTTTGAAAAAGCCGCAAGAGCCAACGGCTCAAAAGCCAACGTTGAGCCCCAGAACTCCAATCTTCGAACTTGCCCCCAAACACCCATGACCATGCCAACAGCCACCACCAGCCGGATCGAACTGAAAGACTTTCACCTGGCCACCCGCATCGGTACCTACGCGCCCAGCGACACCGTGCCCGATTACCACGCGCTGGATTTGACGCTGTGGATCAACCCCGATCTGGTACTGATCGCCCAAGACGGCATGGCACATGTGTTCGATTACGACCCTTTGGTGGTCGAGATCGAGCGGCTCGCGGCCGACGGGCTGTACGACACGCAAGAGCGGCTGATGACGCGCATCGTGCAGGCCTGCGCGGCTTACCCAGCCATCCAAGCGCTTGAGATGGCTTTGCGCAAATTTCCGGTGCGGGTGGGCAGCGGTTCTTTGGGCGTGCGTTTGGCCGTCGACGGCGCACAACTGCAGCGCATGCGAGACACCGCGCTCAGGGCGTGAGCCACTCCCAAGTGGTGGCGCCCAACTGCGCCCGGCGATGCCCGTCGCGCGACAGCTCCAGCCAGTCCATCTGAAGCACCTGCGCGCGCAGCACGGCAAAGTTGTGCGTTGGCGCGGGGGCGTTGGCATTGGCTGCAACTGCCATGCCAGTGCCTGGTGGCAACACCGCACCCGGCGGCAGAGGCGACAAATAATCGCCCGCAGCCGCCGACTGCTTGACCCCTTGCCAAAGCGCCTCGACCTCTGGGCCAGAAGTGATGACCGAGCAAGTCACCTGCACCCGCAGTTGCCAACTCAAACGCGCACTCCAAAACACCAGCACCGCTGCACCTTGGACCTGAAGCTGGGCCACCTTGGGGCTGCGGCTGTCGGTGTAAAAAGTCAGCTGCCCGGCCAGCGCGTCCACCTGCCGCAGCACCACGGTGCGGGCATCGGGCAAGCCGTCTGGATCGACAGAGGCGAGAACAGGCGTGCGCCACTCGTGGTGCCGGCCCAAACTGGCGCGGCCCAGTTCTTTCCAAATTTGCGGGCGTATGTCCTCTGGCGTTTGCAGGTGGATTTTCATGATGATGGGGTTGGGGTGCGTTGGATTGCGTTGGATTGCGTTGGATTGCATTGGGTGAGGGCTTCAATCGCATGGCCTGACGTGTCGTGCGGACTCACAACGCCAAAATTTCCACACTTTGCGTGAGCACCGGGCGGCACAAAATTTTGTAGCCGTCGGCATCAAAATGGGCGGCCACTTGGCTGGCGGTTTGGCTCAGTTGGCGGGCCGCCTCTGGCGTGGGGGCGCTGCCCAAATAGCACCAGTGCTTCACGACGTGGATTTGCGTGAATTCGCCATCGCGCTCGACCAAACCCACCGCGCCCGGGTAGGGCCAGCATTCCACGCGCAGCGCCAGCAGGCTGCTGAACAAGCGCTCGCGGTGCGCCTCAGGGGTTTCGTCACCCCGGCACACGCCCGCACATTGGCGAATCGCAGCCCTGAAGCAGGCTTTGCCGGGGGGCAGTTTTTCCAGGCCCAAAGGGCCGTAGCAAAGTTTGTGTTGGTCGGCCACAGCACGCAGCGCACCCAGCGCGGCGTGGCGGCTGGCATACAGACCATACAGCTCGGGCTGGTTGGCAAAGTCGATGTCGCGGGCGTAGACCACTTGCGGCACTTCGCCCGTCAGTTGCAGGCTGCACAGCTGTTGGTTGCGGCGCAGTTTTTGGTTGAACAAGGGGTGCTGGGCCTTGATCATTGCGCCTCTAAAAGCAGC
>JACDQO010000272.1 GCA_015657605.1 Limnohabitans sp.
CACCGGGTTGTGCGGAATCAACCTTCTCGGCCCAGCCAGGTGTAAAACCCGCGCCAGCCCGACAAGATGAGCGCAATGCCCCCGGCCACTGCGCCCAGCGCTGTGCATTTGCGCCACCCAACGGCGCACATGGCCACTTTGCACCTGCAACAAAGGCACTTGGGTTGCCGCCGCCATCTCGGCCAGACGGATCAAATCCAGTTGGTACAGAGCACAGGTGCGTTCGGCCAAACGCTTTTCAAAGCGAACATGGTCCAAGTAACGCGAGACCAAAGGGTCCTGAGCTGCAGGTGCGGCCATGGTCGCTCAGGGTGCCCGCAACACCGACAAAGCCGCCCCGGCCAACTCGGCCAAACGTTCCAGCAAATCGGTGCCCATTTGGTGGTTAAAGCGTTGGGCATCCGGCGAAGCCAAAACCATCAAACCAAAAGCAGGCTGACCGGGCGCAGCCCGCAGCGCCAGCAAAGCCACGGAGGCCGCTTGGGTGGGCTCGTCCAACCATTGCACCGCCTGATAGCCCGAGTTGGGTCCCACGTAAGGGGTGTCCAAAGAGGTGGCCAAAGCTTGCACCGCCTCGGTCACACCTTGGGCATAAGGCGCTGCGGCATGGGCTGGGTCCAAAGACCACAGGCGCAAAGCCAACTGGGGGACTTGAAACAACTCGCGGATGTTGAACAAAGCAGATTCGGCCAACTGGTCGTGGGGCGTGACCAACAACTCACAAGACCAGCGGTGCAGCTTATCCGTCAAGATCATGTTCTCATTGCCGTGCCGGATCATGTCCATGATACGGTGCTCCAGGCCCTTGATCTTGTCGCGCAGCATTTGTGCCTGGCGCTCTTGCAGGCCCACAGCGCGATGGCTTTGCGGATGGGTGAGTTGCACTGTGGCCAAGAGCGAAGCGTGCCGCTCAAAAAAGTCAGGGGTGTTCACCAAATAGTCGGCGATGTCATCTTCGGTGATGGGGCTCATGGGTTCGGGCGTGGTCATGGGAAAGCTCCAGAAATTCAAAGAGTGTCGGGCACGTCGATGCTGCCCTCAAAAACAGAAGTGGCCGGACCGGTCATCAGCACCGGGCTGTCGGCCTGGCCGGCCCACTCAATGGTGAGCATGCCGCCCAGGGCCTGCACGTCCACCCGGCTGTCCAGCCAGCCCTGGCGAATGCCCGCCACCACCGCCGCACATGCGCCGGTGCCACAGGCCAGGGTCTCACCCGCGCCGCGTTCGAACACCCGCAGCTTGATCTGGCTGCGCGAGACGATCTGCATGAAGCCCGCGTTCACCCGATTGGGGAAAGCCGGATGGTTTTCGATCAACGGGCCCTGAGCCAGCACTGGAAAGGTGTCCACGTTGTCCACGCGCTGCACCGCGTGTGGGTTGCCCATAGACACCACACCCACACGGGCAATGCCCAGCTCGCCCAGCGCCAAATCGAACACCGGCCAAGCGTTGACCTGATCGCTGATGAGACCCATCGGATTGAAGGGCACAAGCGCCCAGTCGAACACCGGCGCACCCATGTCCACCGTCACGCGCCCGTCGGGGTTCATGCGCAGCTCGATCTCGCCTTTTTGCACTTTCACGCGCACGGTGCTTTTGTCGGTCAGGCCCTTGTCGCGCACGTAACGCACAAAGCAGCGGGCCCCATTGCCGCAATGCTCCACCTCACCACCGTCGGCGTTGTGGATCACATATTCAAAGTCCAAGCCCGGCGCCGGCGAAGGCCGCACGGACAGGATCTGGTCAGCCCCCACGCCAAAGTGGCGGTCGGCCAGAAAACGGTATTGGGCCGTGGTGAGACCCAAGCGGGCTTGCGTCTCGTCGAGCACGACAAAATCGTTGCCCGCGCCTTGCATCTTGGTAAAGCGAATGTGCATGCGGCCGATTATCACGCTTGTAAGCCTCTGGCCCGACCGATAATGGGCCATGGCACGCACATCCCAACTCCTGTACCCCCAACGTGAACCCGCGCCCCTGCGCCCAGCCGCCACCGTGCTGCTGATGCGCGATGGGCCGCAAGGCATCGAGGTCTTGATGACCCGCCGCTCCATGTCGGCCAGCTTTGCGCCCGGTGCCTATGTGTTTCCGGGCGGCGTGATTGACGCCGCCGATGCCCAAACGCACAGCATGGCGCAGCGCCGCCCTACGCAAAGCGACTTGCACCTGACACAAGCCATTGCCGCCATCCGCGAAAGCTTTGAAGAGCTGGGCATCTTGTTCGCCCGGCATGCCGATGGGCGCTGGGCCGACAACGCCGACATCGCCCAGATCGACCGCAAAGCGCCTTTTGCCCCCCAATGCCAGGCCAAAGGCTTGACCTTGGCCACCGATCAAGTCTTTGTGCTGGCCCACTGGATCACCGACCGCGACCTGCCGCGCCGCTTTGACGTGCCCTTTTTGGTGGCCCGCATGCCCGAAGGCCAGACCCCGGTGGCGGACGAATCGGAGCAGTTCGAGCCCGTCTGGGTGCGTCCACAAGACGCCCTGACCCGCCACGCAGCAGGCGATTTTTTCATGGTCTACCCGACCATCCGCACGCTGGAGCGCCTCAAAGCCTTTGCCAGCGTGGACGCGGTGTTGCAGGCCTGCGCCGTGAATGACGAGCCGCTGTGGACCAGCTGCCCCGTGCGGGCTG
>JACDQO010000273.1 GCA_015657605.1 Limnohabitans sp.
AAGGAGCAGGCGATGTGAGTGCCGCTCTGGCATTCTTGAGCCGTCAGGGTGGCCAAGCGCCTGACGAGCATGACGTGTTAACTTCTGACACCCGCGGCTGAAAGCGCTCTTTACTTGCTAGCCACCTCATTCCATTCCCCAACATGACCCCCACCCGCCGCCGCGTTCTTCAGGCCCTTTTGTACGAGGCCATTGCCATCGCTGTGGTCGGGCCTGTGTTGAGCCTGGCTTTTGACGAATCGCCCACCTCCACATTGGGCCTGGCGGTCGTGTTGTCGAGCATTGCACTGACGTGGAGTTACGTCTTCAACTGGCTCTTTGAGCGCTGGGAGTCGCGCCAATCGGTGCGTGGCCGCTCCTTTGTCCGGCGGCTGGCCCATGGGGCGGGTTTTGAGGGCGGCTTGGTGATCATTCTTTTGCCCGTCATGTCGCTGTGGCTGGACATTTCCCTCGTCGCTGCCTTGCTGGCCAACTTGGGCCTGCTGGTCTTCTTTTTCTTCTATGCCATCGCGTTCACCTGGTGCTTTGACCGAGTTTTCGGATTGCCCGCTTCGGCTCAGGCGGGTGATTAAAACTCGGGCTGATGATCCGATTTTTCTTCTATTCATATCATAAATTGATATGATTAAGCCATGAAATCATATCAACGCTGGATTTGGCAGCTGCTGATTGGCCACGCGCTGCCTTTGACGCCCAGCGGGTCCAGGACCTCTTGGCTGCGGCCAGAAACGCCCAAGGGGTTCTTTTGGGCAAAGCCGAGGCGATTGGCCTAGAAGGCCTGCAGCCCCACATCCGCGATTCGCTGACACATGAGGCACTGACCACCTCAGCGATTGAAGGCGAGAAGCTGGACCCTGAAAGTGTTCGGTCCTCCGTGGCCCGGCGCTTGGGGCTCGACACGTCGGGTGCCCCCGTGCGCGAAGGCAGGCGCAACATCGAGGGGCTGATTGATGTGTTGCAAGACGCTACCCTGAACACCGATTCACCGTTGACGCCGGAGCGGCTGTGCAGTTGGCACGGGGCGCTTTTCCCCACAGGTTTTTCGGGCATGCAGCGCATCGATGTGGGTGCTCTGCGTTCTGTGCCCATGGAGATCGTCAGCGGCGCTGTGGGCCGCAGCAAGGTGCATTACGCCGCACCGCCTGCGGATAGCCTGGCTAGCCAAGTGGACGCTTTTTTGACGTGGTTCAACCAAACGCAGCCCATGGTTGGCACTCTCCCCATGGACGGGCTGGTGCGTGCCGCTGTTTCTCACCTGTGGTTTGAGACGCTGCACCCGTTTGACGATGGCAACGGGCGTATTGGTCGCGCCATCTTGCAACTGGCACTGGGCCAAGACATGGGCCAGCCCGGACGCATCGTGACGCTGTCGCGACAAATCGAATCCAGCAAAGACCGCTATTACAGCGAGCTGGAGCGTGCACAGCGTTCCAAAAGCATGGACGTGACGGCATGGGTTGAATGGATGCTGGAACAAATTGCGCTGGCCAGCGAATTCGCGAACCGCACCATTGATTCGGCCATTCAACGTATTCGGTTTCAGGCGACGATGTCGGCAATCTCGCTCAATGAGCGGCAGCAAAAAACCATGAAGAAGCTGCTGGATGCTGGCCCCAAGGGTTACGAAGGCGGCATGACAACGCGCAAACACGAACGCATCGCGCAAACCTCCACGCCAACGGCAGCCCGTGATCTGATTGAGCTGGAACGGCTTGGGCTGCTCACCCGGTACGGTGACGGCCGCTCGACTAGGTATTACCCATCCATTGAAGGCTGGGCCGAGGACGATGCCAAGCTGGGCAAAGCCAGCGGGAAAGCTGATGGTGCGGCTGATTGAACAATCAAGACCCAACCCCCACCGCCCCTCTTTCTGTTGAACACGAGTTGCGCCATGTGCGCGCACTCATGCAGCTGGAGCAACAGGAAGACCAGGCGCAGTTCAAGCTCAAAAACGCCAGTGCCAGCATCAAAGAGCGGCGTCGGCGTGGCTTGACTTGGTACCCCGTCACCATCACCCAAGAAGACATCGGGTTTGGTGGCAAGGTGGTGCTGGAGCTGGAGCGCCCTGCGCATCGGCAAGACCTGCATTTGTTTCAGGTGGGGGCGGCTGCGGCGCTGTTCAGCAGTGCGCCCGGCTTTTCGGGCACACATTCGGCATCAGATCGGCCCGTGGTGAGTGGCGTGGTGACCCGCGTGCGGCGCAACAAGCTGCTGTTGGCCACCACCAAAGAAGCGCTGCCCGACTGGGTGCTAGACGGCAGCAGCCTCAACGGAAGCACATTAGGTGTTGACCTGACGTTTGACGAGGTCAGCTACCGCGAGATGAACCAGGCCCTGAGCGCGGTCATGGCCGCGCAAGGCAACCGCTTGGCCGAACTGCGCGACGTGCTGCTGGGCGCTCAGGTAGCCCGCTTTCGCGAGCCCCAAGCCGACGACCTGTTTTACCCCAGTGCCCTCAACGACTCGCAGCTGGCCGCTGTGCGCCATGTGGTCACGGCGCAAGACGTGGCCATCATCCACGGCCCGCCCGGCACGGGCAAAACCACCACGCTGGTGCAAGCCATTTTGGAAACCATCCGGCGCGAGCGGCGCGTGTTGGTGTGCGCCCCCTCGAATACCGCCGTGGACCTGCTGACCGAAAAGCTGGCCGAGCGCGGTGTCAATGTCATCCGCTGGCAACCCCAGCCGCGTGTCGATCTGCTGCTCAAGCACACGCTGGACGCCGGGGTGATGGCCCACGCCAGCTACGCCAAGATGCACGCG
>JACDQO010000274.1 GCA_015657605.1 Limnohabitans sp.
CACGGGCCAGCTCGGTGCCAGCACGGGGTCGAACAGGGGGGTGCCTGCGCCGGTGCCGGTCTGCCAGCGGCCTGCGAAGAAGTTGGGAAGCAAGGAGGTGGTCATGTGAAAGTTCTTTCTGGGTGCGCACTGAGTTGAGGTGCGGGTGTTGACATGCCCGGATGTGCAACAAAAAACTGTTCCAAGGGTTCAGTTGGCGGTATAAACACGGGTTGATGCATTATTTTGCGTGTTGGAGAGTATGCAATAAAGTGCATGTTTTGGGGTTGCTGAAAATAAAGGGTTTTCCCTAGGTTTTGGATGAAAGTTGAGCATGGCATCACAAGAAGAATCGCTGCAGTCAGATACAAACGCGCCAGATGCAGACAGCAAGCGCAGCCCGTTTTTGGAATCGCTGGGCGAGCGGGTGCGCACGCTGCGCTCGCGCAAGGGCATGACGCGCCGCGCTGTGGCGCTGGCCGCCGATGTGTCCGAGCGGCACCTGGCCAACCTCGAATACGGCACGGGCAATGTGTCGGTGCTGGTGCTCTTGCAGGTGGCCCATGCTTTGCAGTGCTCGCTGGCCGAGTTGCTGGGCGATGTCACCACCACCTCGCCCGAGTGGCTGTTGATCCGCGAGTTGTTGGGAAAGCGCAGCGAAGCCGATCTGCGCCGTGCCCGTGTTCAGCTGGGCGAGATGTTTGGCGAAGGCGGCAATGCGCAAGAACGTAAGGGCCGCATCGCTTTGATCGGTTTGCGCGGTGCGGGCAAGACCGCGCTGGGCCAACGTCTGGCCGACGATCTGGGTTACCCTTTCATTGAGCTGAGCCGTGAGATCGAGCAGTTTGCCGGTTGCCAGATCAGCGAAATCCACAACCTCTATGGCGCCAACGCCTACCGCCGGTACGAGCGTCGGGCGCTCGAAGAAGCCATTCAGATTTACCCCGAAGTGGTCATCGCAACGCCAGGCGGATTGGTGTCGGATTCGGCCAACTTCAATCTGTTGCTCTCGCACTGCACCACCGTTTGGTTGCAGGCCGATGCCGCTGACCACATGGGCCGCGTGGCCGCGCAAGGGGACATGCGCCCCATGGCCGGCAGCCGCGAAGCCATGGAAGACCTCAAGCGCATTCTGGAAGGCCGATCGGCCTTCTACTCCAAGGCGGACATGGCCATCAACACCAGTGGGCGCAGCGAAGACCAGGCCTTTGCGGCCTTGAGGTCTTCTGTTCGCCAGCATTTGTCGAATACGTCATGATTCATAGGGTAAACACTTATTGAATGCATTAAAATGCATATTGCAGCCAAGAGGAAGTGGCAATAAAATTCGTGTAACATGCAGTGAAATGCATTTTTGACCGAAATCAAGATCCACCTTTTTCAACGGAGACACCCCAATGATGCAAGCTTTCCAGGTTGATTACCAAACCAACCCCTCGCAATACAAACACATCCACTTGTCTTTTGATGGTGAGATTGCGACCTTGTCGATCAACATCAATGAAGACGCCGGCATCCGCCCTGGCTACAAACTCAAACTCAACAGCTACGACCTGGGCGTGGACATCGAACTGCACGATGCCCTGCAACGCATCCGTTTCGAACACCCCGAAGTGCGCTCGGTGGTGGTGACCAGCTTGAAGGACCGCGTGTTCTGCTCCGGTGCCAACATCTTCATGCTGGGCGTGTCCACCCACGGCTGGAAAGTGAACTTCTGCAAGTTCACCAACGAAACCCGCAACGGCATCGAAGACTCGAGCAAGCACGACGGCCTGAAATTTGTGGCTGCCCTGAACGGTGCTTGCGCTGGCGGCGGCTACGAGCTGGCCCTGGCTTGTGATGAGATCGTTTTGGTCGATGACCGCTCCAGTGCCGTGTCCTTGCCCGAAGTGCCTTTGCTGGGCGTGTTGCCCGGCACCGGTGGCCTGACCCGCGTGACCGACAAGCGCCATGTGCGCCACGACCTGGCCGACATCTTCTGCACCAGCGTCGAAGGCGTGCGCGGTCAAAAAGCCGTGGACTGGCGTCTGGTCGATGCGATCGCCAAGCCTGCTGTGTTCAAAGAAGCTGTGCAAACCCGTGCCAAAAAACTGGCTGCTGGCAGCATCCGCACCGCAGGCGTCAAAGGCGTGGAATTGACCCCGCTGAACCGCACCATCGCAGCCAACGCCTTGACTTACACCAACGTCACCGTTGAAATTGACCGCGCCAAGCGCATCGCCACCTTCACCGTCAAAGCCCCTGCCACGGCACAGCCCACGAATGTCGCTGGCATCGAAGCCGCAGGCGTGAACTGGTGGCCCCTGCAAATGGTGCGCGAACTCGACGACGCCATCCTGCACATGCGCACCAACGAACTCGACATCGGCACTTGGGTACTCAAAACCGCGGGCGACGCTGCTGCCGTGCTGGCGTCTGACGCGACCTTGTTGGCGCACAAAGACCACTGGCTGGTGCGCGAGACCATCGGCCACCTGCGCCGCACGCTGGCCCGCTTGGATGTGTCTTCGCGCAGCCTGTTCGCCCTGATCGAAGAAGGCACCTGCTTTGCCGGCACCTTGGCCGAACTGGCGTTCTGTGCCGACCGCGCTTACATGCTGGCTTTGCCTGACGACGCTGACAAAGCGCCCAAGCTGCAACTGAGCGAAATGAACTTCGGTTTCTTCCCCATGGTCAACGACCAGGCCCGCTTGCAGCGCCGCTTTTACGAAGAAGTGCCCGCCATGGAAGCCACCCGCGGTGCGATTGGCCAAGCGCTCGATGCCGACGCCGCTCTGGCGCTGGGCTTGGTCACGGCTGCGCCTGATGACATCGACTGGGCTGACGAAATTCGCCTGGCCTTGGAAGAGCGTTCGTCCATGTCCCCTGACGCGCTGACCGGTCTGGAAGCCAACCTGCGTTTCGCCCAGAAGGAAAACATGGCCACCCGCATTTTTGGCCGACTGACCGCCTGGCAGAACTGGATCTTCCAACGCCCCAACGCCGTGGGCGAAAAGGGTGCCCTGAAGGTTTACGGCAAAGGCGAAAAAGTCAGCTTTGACCTGAACCGCGTTTGATCACGTTGTGCAGTGCGGTGCCCGGTGGTCCGCTCTGCAACCGAAATTTGACCCCACCGTTGCTTTTTCATTTCTGGAGACCCTCATGTCCGGTATCAACTACAGCGAAAAAATCCCCAACAACGTCAACTTGTCGGAAGACCGCACGCTGCAACGCGCACTCGAGCAGTGGCAGCCCAACTTCATCAACTGGTGGGACGACATGGGCCCCGAAGGCTCCACCGACATGGACGTGTACCTGCGCACCGCCGTGAGCGTGGACCCACAAGGCTGGGCCCAGTTTGGCCACGTCAAGATGCGTGACTACCGTTGGGGCGTGTTCATGAACCCCGGCGAGCAAGACCGCAAGATCCATTTCGGCGACCACATCGGCGAAAAAGCTTGGCAAGACGTGCCTGGCGAACACCGCGCCAACCTGCGCCGCATCATCGTCACGCAAGGCGATACCGAGCCAGCGTCTGTCGAGCAGCAGCGCCACCTGGGCCTGACCGCGCCCAGCATGTATGACCTGCGCAACCTGTTCCAGATCAACGTGGAAGAAGGCCGCCACCTGTGGGCCATGGTGTACCTGCTGCACAAATACTTTGGCAAAGACGGCCGTGAAGAAGCCGATGCCCTGCTGCAGCGCAACAGCGGCAACGAAGACAACCCACGCATCTTGCAAGCGTTCAACGAGAAGACACCCGACTGGTTGAGCTTCTTCATGTTCACCTACTTCACCGACCGCGACGGCAAGTTCCAGTTGTGCGCTTTGGCCGAGTCGGCTTTTGACCCCTTGGCCCGCACCACCAAGTTCATGCTGACCGAAGAAGCGCACCACATGTTTGTGGGCGAGTCCGGCGTGAGCCGCACCATCCAGCGCACCGTCGACGTCATGAACCAGCTCAAAACCGACGACGTGGGCAAGCTGCGCGCAGCCGGTGTGATCGACCTGCCGACCATCCAGCGTTACATCAACTTCCACTTCTCGGTGACCATCGACCTGTTCGGTGCCGACGAGTCGTCGAATGCTGCCACCTTCTACAGCTCGGGCCTCAAGGGCCGTTACGAAGAAGGTAAGCGTGGTGATGACCACATCTTGAAGGGCAACAGCTACAAGATCTTGTCGGTCGAAGACGGCAAGTTGGTCGAAAAAGAAGTGCCGATGCTGAACGCTTTGAACGAAGTGCTGCGCGACGACTACATCACCGATTCCAAAGGCGGCATTGACCGTTGGAACCGCGTCA
>JACDQO010000275.1 GCA_015657605.1 Limnohabitans sp.
AAGGCGTGCATGATGCCCCACACGGTACCGAACAAACCGACATAGGGCGAGATTGAGCCGACCGAGGCCAAAAAGGCCAGTTTGGACTCTGCCGCGTCCATCTCGCGCTGAAAGCTCGCCCGCATGGCGCGGCGGGCGCCGTCGAGCAAAGTGCCAGCATCGGTGATGCGGCGTTCGCGCAGTTTTTGGTATTCGCGCATGCCACTGGCAAAAATGCGCTCCATCGGGCCCGACAGTTTGGCGTTTTGGCTGGCGGCATTGAACAGTTCATTCAAGCTGGTGCCCGACCAAAACACGCGTTCAAATTCTTCGTTCAGGTTTTTGATGCGCTTGATGGCGGTGATCTTGCGCACGATGGCCGCCCAACTGGCCACGGAGATGCTGAGCAAAATGAGCACCACCAGCTGCACGACAAAACTGGCGTGCAAAAGCAGCGAGACGATGGACATGTCTTGGTTCATTTCAGGGCTTCCAGAACAGGGGCCGGAATGCGGCCGGGTTTCAAAGTGGTGCTGTCGACCCAGCCTAAGCGAATGGTGCCTTCGGCCAGCAATCGGTCGTTTTGGTTCGGCGTGCGCAGGTAGGCACATTGGGCAATGCTCAGGCTGGCTTTGCCGCCAGTTTGCAACTCGGCGGTCACGATCAGGGTGTCGTCCAGCCGGGCGGGTGAGTGGTATTTGACGGCGGTCTCACTCACCACAAACATGCCGCCCGATTGGTCGCGCAACACCTGCTGACCAAAGCCCAAGGCGCGCAGCCACTCGGTGCGGGCGCGCTCAAAAAACTTGAGGTAGTTGGCATAAAACACGATGCCGCCCGCGTCGGTGTCTTCCCAATAAATGCGGATGGGGTGTTCAAAAACACTGGGGTGATCGCTGGTGCTGTTCATGGCTGCAACCAGGCATTGAGGCGGGCGATGGCGGTTTGCAATTCGGCCATCGAGTTGGCGGTGGAAAAGCGCACAAAGCGGGCAGTCTGGTCGGTGCCAAAAGTCTCGCCCGGGCGTGATGGCCACATGGGCGTGCTCCAGCGCGGCAAACGCAAAGTCCCAACTGTCTTTGATGCCCAGCTTCTGGCAAGCGGCTGTGCAGTCGGCCCAGGCGTAAAACGCGCCGTCGGGTTGCACGGGAACGCTCAAGCCCAAGTCGTTCAGGGCCGGGATGAAGTAATCGCGCCGGGCTTTGAATTCGGCGCGGCGGCGCTCGTATTCGGCGAGGCTTTCGGGTTCAAAGCAGGCCAGGGCCGCTTGTTGCGCCACGGTGCTGGCACAGATGAACAGGTTTTGCGCCAAGCGCTCGAGCACGGGTGTGAGCGTTTCGGGCACCACCAGCCAACCTAAACGCCAGCCGGTCATGTTGAAGTATTTGCTGAAGCTGTTGATGCTGATGACGTCGTCGCCCAGGGTCAGGGCGCTTTGGCCGAACTGGTCGTCGTGGCTCAAGCCCAGATAGATTTCATCGATCAGGGTGATGCCGCCTTTTTCGCGCACGACCTCAATGATGCGGGCAAGCTCGGCCGGGTCGATCGAGGTGCCCGTGGGGTTGGAGGGTGAGGCCAGCAAAACGCCACGGGTGTTGGCCCCCCAAGCCGCAGCCACTTTGGCGGCGCTCAATTGAAAGCGTTCTTCTGCGGTGGTGGGGATCAGCACGGCTGTGCCCTCGGCCGCACTTACGAAGTGGCGGTTGCAGGGGTAGCTCGGGTCGGGCATGAGGATTTCATCGCCCCGGTCGATCAGCGCCAGACAGGCCAATTGCAAAGCTGCCGAAGCCCCTGCTGTGACCACGATGCGGCTGGCGGGCACCTGCACACCAAAGCGGGAGTCGTACCACTGGCTGATGGCTTGGCGCAAGGCGTCCAAGCCCAGCGCGGGGGTGTATTGGGTTTGGCCGTTTTCAATGGCGGATTGGGCCGCTTGCTGCACGCGGGGTGGGGCGGTGAAGTCGGGCTCGCCGATGTTCAGAAAAACCACGGGCCGGTCGGTGTGCGCGACCTCGCGGGCTTTTTGCGAAGCGGCCTTGGCCACCTCCATCACCCAAAAGGGCTCGATCCGCTCGGCTCGCTCAGAGATGCGCATGGTGTCTGGCTTATTTGGCGCGGCCGGATTGGCGGTCGGCTTGCACTTCGGCGCTGCGCAATTCGGGGGCCAGGCCATTTAGCACGGCGTTCACATACTTGTGACCATCGGTGCCGCCAAAGTCTTTGGCCAGTTCGATGCATTCGTTGAGTACCACGCGCCACGGCACGTCCAGGCAGTGCTGCATTTCATAAACGCCGATCCACATGATGGCCCGCTCGATGGGCGAAATCTCGGCAAAGCTGCGGTCGAGCTTGGGCCCGATCAAGGCATCCAGAGCCTCTGCTTGTTCGGTGCAGCCGTAGAGTAGGGCGTCGTAATGTGCCGAGTCGGCTTTGTGAAAGCCAGAGAGGTCGCGGGTGAACACGTCGATGTCGGCGGCTTCGTTTTTGCCCACGATGTGCTGGTACAGCGCCTGCAATGCAAACTCGCGCGAACGGCTGCGGGCAGGTTTGGCAGACGACTTGCGCGTGCCTGCGGCTGGGGTGCTTGCCGCCTCTGGCGAGCTGTTCAGGTCGTTCATCAGGTGTTCTCTTCGTCGTCAAACTCTTCGGCCAGGTCAGCCGACAAGTCGTCCATGATGCAGGCCATCTCGACCGCCACACGGGCCGCATCGCGGCCTTTTTCGGTTTGGCGCACGATGGCTTGTTCGAGGTTTTCGGTGGTCAAAATCGCGTTGGCAATCGGCAAGTTGTAGTCGAGCGAAACGCGGCTCACGCCAGCACCCGACTCGTTGGCCACCAACTCAAAGTGGTAAGTCTCGCCACGGATGATGCAACCCAATGCGATCAGCGCGTCGTATTCGGCCCGCTCGGCCATGGCCTGAAGGGCCACGGGCACTTCGAGGGCGCCGGGCACCATGACATGGTCGATGCTGGTCACGCCCAGCGCTTCGAGCTCTTCAATGCAGGCTTTGGCCAGGGCGTTGGTGATGTCTTCGTTGAAGCGGGCTTGCACGATGCCGATGTGCAGAAATTGGCCGTCGAGTTCGTCGGCAAGGCCTTTGTTGGCGTCAAGCATGTTTATTCCTTGGGGATGTAGCCGGTGATTTCGAGGCCGTAGCCGGTCATGCTGGGCATGCGGCGCGG